>SBFT01000284.1 GCA_006227805.1 Paracoccaceae bacterium | reverse complement strand
GCACGGTGTCGAGCTCTGCCGCCGTGATCGGGTGCAACTCGCCGTTCGTGTCCTCGCGCAGGCCGCCGTCGTCGCCCTGAGTGATCCAGACCGGCGGCAGGCGTGTCGCGGTGATCTTTACGGGCAGGGGTGCCGCGCCCAGGAGCAGATTGGTCAGCGTGCTCTTGCCGGCGCTGAATTCGCCCATCAGGGCGACGCGCGGCTTGCGGGGGATGTCGTGGTCTTCGGTGGCTTCTGTCATCGCGCTCATTCCTGCTTGTCGGATCGGGGCCGGTCACGCGGCCCAGCGCGACGGGGTTTCCAGCGTCTTGTCGAGGGTCCGGCTGCGTTCGGCGCCGCCGGCGGCGCCGATGGCCTGTTCCAGCGCCTGGGCACCGTCCCGGGCGGTTTCGGCCAGCGCCAGGATCGCCTTGCGCTGGTCGGCCATGAAGGCGGTCAGGCGCGCCCGGCTTTCGGCGTGAAGCGCGCCCGCGTGGTTGCGCGTCAGTTCCGCCAGGATTCCGTCGGTCTCGGCCTTGATCATGGCGCGGAAGCTTTCGGCGAAGGCCTTGTAGCCGCGCGTGCGCTTCCACCAGCTGGACCACCAGCTGTCCTTGAAGTCCAGCGCGATGGTCTGGCCGATGGTGACCGGGGGTTCGGCCTCGGGGGCCTGGGGGGCGGCGATGGTGATGCCGTCGACCACCGCGCCGAACGAGCGCGCATAGAGCGCCGCGATATCCGCCGCCGCCGCATCATAGCGTTTCTGGGCAGCACTGCGGGTCTGGGTGGCGAAGACATTGTAGGCCGATCGCAGCAGCATCCGCAGGCCCATCGGGTCATAGGACCAGTCCGGGGTCTGGCCGAACGCCTCGAGGTGCCGGATCAGCGAATGGGTGGCGCGGTCGAGGAAGTTGCCATGGGCGCGGTCCGACCGCGTGCGATGACCCTCGGCGATCCGCTCGAGATCGGCCCGCAGCGCCTCGGAATGGGTATGGGCCAGCCGGTCCAGTTCCACGGCCAGCTCTGCCGGATCGGGCATGGTGGCGATCTCGCCCTGCGCCGCCACCGTGATCGCCTGCGAGACCTTGAGCCCGGTCGCCAGGTTCATCGCCTCGCGCGCGGTGCGGGTCAGGATGTCATGGCCGGGTCCGGCGACGATCCGCGCCGACAGGGCCGCGAAGAGCGCGGGCAGGCCCGAGAGGTCCCAGACCATGCGCGCGGTGTCGCTGTCGTCGGCGTCCTCGGTCATCGACACGGCGGCCCAGTTCAACAGCGCCTCGGCGCTGGCGTCGGACATCGCCTCGATCTGGTTCGACAGGACCTTGCCCGCCCAATAGGCGCTGCCGAAGATGATCTCGGCGTCCTCGGGGCCGTCCTGGGCCTTCAGCGTCTGGCGGATGCTGTCGCGGATCTCGGGGATCTGGGCGGCGGGATCGGCCAGTTCGTCGATGCGGTTCACGAAGATGACCACGTCGCGCGCGGCGAGGTTCGAGATCAGCCGGATCACGCCCATGTCGATCGAGCTGAGGGCCTGGTGCGCCGACAGGACTACGACGCAGAGGCGGCTGTCGCGGATCGCCTGGATCGTCACCTGTTCGCGCATCATGAAGGTGTCGTTCACGCCGGGCGTGTCGCGCAGGCAGAGCGCGACCGGCATCGCGGGCGCGGGCAGGAACAGGTCGGCGGATTTGGTGATGTCGGCGAAGCGGCCCTGATCGCCGCCGCCGTCCTGGTCGTACATGTCGCCCAGGCAGATGTAGCGTTCCACCAGGTTCTTGTCGAAATAGCCGTAATCATGGGTCTGGCCCAGCAGCAGTTCGAACTTGCGTCCCAGGCGCTGGCGCGACTTCTCGCGCATGGCCTCGATCTGTTCGCGGATCTTCTGCAACTCGCCCGCCGCGCCCGCGCGGTCGGCCAGTTCGCCCAGCTTGCCGCCCTTGGCCATCAGCCGGTCCCATTCGTCGGCGCCGAAGAAGCGGAAGGCGGCGCGGCTGGCGCCGTCCGTCATGCGCGGCGACAGGTGCAGCGAGGTCACGACCGAGGTCCAGGGGTTCACGTCCGAGGGCAACAGATCGGCCCAGCCCGCCATGGCGTTGACCAGCGTGGTCTTGCCCGACTTGACCTGTCCCAGAAGGGTGACGCTGGGCTCGAAGGCCGCGAGGCCCTGGCGCAGGCGCGCGACGCTCTGGCGCAGGGTGGCGTCCCCCTGTTCGGCCAGGTCGGCCAGGGCGCCATCGAGGAGCGCGGTCTTGTCGGCATGGGCGCGCAACGCGTCCAGCCCCGCCCGCAGGATATGCGCCGGAACCTGCGGCCGGATATCTGTGGTGGTCTTGCTGTCGCTGGGCATGTTCATGTCGTGCCTGACCCGTTCATCACGTGTTCATCGGGGGGCAGCAGACCGTCCCGCGCCCGTTCGCGGAACGGATGCCCCCGGGGATCATTCTGGCCGGGCAATATGGTCAGAATTGGGCCGTGTTCCGGCGACAAACGACAAATTGCGCCGGCTCAGCCGACCGTCTTCTCGGCGACTTCCTTTTTCAGCTGCATCAGCAGCGTCACCGCGTCGGCGGCGGCATCCTCGGTCTGTTCCAGCCGCAGGAGCAGCATCATGTCCGCGCTTTCCAGCACGTCATCCTGCAAGGCAGACAACGCCGGATCGCTGCTGTCGAAATCGGCCAGAAGCTCCGAGAGCGTGTTCGCCGTCTCGAGGCAATGATCGAGAATCATCCCCTGGGAATTGCCGCCCGCGGCCTCCATCGCCGTGATCATGCGATCGGCGCGCTCCTGGAGGTAGTCCAGCGCCTCGGAAAAGATCTGGCGGTTGCGCGTCGACATGCCCACGAGGCCCGGCGCATCCAGCGCGACGCGTGCCACGGGTGCGGGCCTCTGCGCCTCGGTCGGGGCCTTCTCCCGGGCCGGTTCGGGCCGACGCGCGGCCTGCGCGATGATGGCCGAATAGCGGCTGAGAAACAGAAGCGCGTTGTCGGCGTCGGCGCGGCGTCCGGTCTCGACCAGGCGCAACACGGCGTCATGCAGCGCGCGTCCGCCACTGGCGGTCCAGCCGCCGCCGTCGGGATCCGAGGCCTTTTCGCGCGCCGAGATCGCCTGGATCGTCGCCACCGAATAGAGGGAATGGAATTCCTGCGCGACGATATCCTCGAGTTCGGCCAGCCGGCCCTGCAACTGGCCCTTCATCAGCAACTGATCGGCCTTGGTGATGACCAGGAAGCTGTGGTCCTTCAGCCGGTCCGGCGCGGGCGCCCAGAGGCTGCGCTCGATCGCGTCGAAGCTCTGCGTGCACCAGATCGCGATGTCGGCGCGGTCCATCGCCCAGGCCGCCGCGGCGCGCTGGGCGTCGGTCGGGCCCGAGAGGGTGACCTCGGTCAGGGCCAGCCTGCGCAGGATCGGCAGGGGCAGTTCCACCCGCACCATCGCGGTGTCGGCGGGCAGGGGATCGCCCGCGCCGCCGCGCCAGTCCTCGACGCGTTCATCCTCGTGCACGATCAGCGTGCGTTCGCGGTCGCCGTGGACGACCTCGAAGGCCGGCAGGTCCGCGATGCGGGGATAGACGGGCTGACCCAGAAGCATGTTGATCAGCCGGGACTTGCCGCTCTGTGGCTTGCCCATGACCACCACCTGCACCGGCGCCTGAAGGCGGTCGAGCAGGCGCGAGCCGTGCAGCTTGGCTTCGCGGGGAACCTGGTCCGAGGAAAGCGCCGCGGCCAGTTCCTGCAGCACGTTCTCGGTCGGGTCGCTGATCTGGGCCTGGCTCATGCGGTTCTCTCGGCGCGGCGCTTGACGTGGTAGAACATCGACAGGCCGTCGCGCCCGGACCTCGCCATCACGGTCACGCGGCCGGGGGCTGCCTGCATGGCGGCGGCGGCCAGCGCGGGTTCCACATGGATCGGCAGGCCTGCCTCCGGCGTCTGCCGGTCCGCCGGTTCGCCCGATCCCGAGCCCTGGGCCGAAACCTTGATGACGCAGAGCGAGACGTTGTCCTGCTCGGGATCGGCCAGCGCGTCCAGCGCGCGGATCAGATAGCGGGTGATCTCGGCGCTGGACCGGTCGGCGCGGTCCTCGATCAGGCCCGCGATCTCGCTTTCTTCCAGGAACTGGATGCCGTCCGAGGCCACCAGGATGATGTCGCCGTCGCGCAGCGCCACGGGGCGCGCGGGGCAGTCGATGCGTGCGATCTCGCCCCCGATCAGGACCGAGGTCAGGCAGTGCCGGTCGGGATGGCCCTCGCCGGTCTCGGCGGTCATCATGCCATGCTCGACCATGTAGTCGATCTGGCTGGCCATCGAGTGATCCTCGTTCAGCTGGATCAGCACGCCGTCGCGGTAGAGGAACAGGGGCGAATCCCCGACCGAGATCCAGTAGAGATGATCGCGCACGAGGACCGGCGCGACCAGCGTCGCCCCCATGCCCCAGCTCTCGGGATTGGCCTCGGCATGCTGGCGCACGCAGTCATTGGCCGATTGCGCCGCGTCGTTCAGGATCTCGGCGATGTTGCTCTCGAAGAGATCCGTGTCACCGCATTGCAGCTTCAGTTCGGCGAAGACTTCGGTCACCACGATCTTGCTGGCGATATCGCCCGAGGCATGGCCGCCCATGCCATCGGCCAGGACGCAGAATCCCACGTCGCCGCCCAGCGGGAAGTCCGCGATGACCGCGTCTTCCTG
The DNA here is from genome assembly GCA_006227805.1 of Paracoccaceae bacterium. GTDB lineage: Bacteria > Pseudomonadota > Alphaproteobacteria > Rhodobacterales > Rhodobacteraceae > JAGYKE01. Next base: position 20,039 of record SBFT01000284.1, on the reverse strand, counting down.
GTTGTCGCGCTGACCCTGGGACAGGGCCGAGGCGACGTCATACGTGAAGCGCGTCTGGACCTGCATTTCAGAGGCCTTCGTCCTTGCCCCATGCGAAGCCGTCGTCGCAGAAGGCGACGAAACGCAAGGTGGTCTCGCCGATCCGGATCTGCGCGCCATGGTGCAGGTCCTCGGTGCTGAGAACGGGGCGGTTGTTCAGGCGCACCATGTTGGCCTTGCCGCCATGGCCCAGGAAGAAGCCGCGCTGCTCGGGATCATAGGCGATCGCGGCATGGTTGCTGCGCGAGATGCTGGTGTCGCCGAAATCCAGCCGGACGGTCTGATCCTCGCCCCGGCCGATCTGGGACACGCCGGAATAGAGCGGGAAGGACGCACCCCGGCCGGGCCCCTGGATCACGACCAGCCAGCCCACCGGAAAGACGCCGTCCTGACGCTGGGGCTCGGCGGCGGCGAAGGGATCGCGCGGCGCGAGGTCCCCGGTGCCGAAACCCAGAAGGCGCGTCTTGACGCGACCCTCGACGCGGCCCGAGCGGCCGGTGGCGGGTTGCGGCATGGGCATGTCGCGCTGAACGCCGGCCTGCGCCGCCGCGGGCTTCTGCGGGGCGGGGCCCTGGTCGATCAGCGCCTGGGCGGCCTGCGACCGGCCCGATACCGCGCCGAACGAGGGGAAGGCGGGCGGGACACGCACCGCCTGCGATCCGGCCTCGTCGGCAGCGTGCATCGGGGCGGGGATCGCGGCATCCATCTCAGAGACGTCCGGCGCTGCGGGGGCGGCGGTTGCCGCCGGGGCGGCCGGGGTGTCGTCAGTCGCCGGCAGGACATCGGCCCGGGCGTCATCCGCGATCTCGTCGCTGTCGTCGTCCTCTGCGAACAGGTTGATCTCGCCGTCATCCTCGTCGCTGTCCGAAAGCAGCCGGTCCAGCACGTCCGCGTCATCGTCGGCCGGATCGTCCCCGGCGGGCCGGGCCTCGGCTGCGGGCTTCGGTTCGGTCGCCACCAGCCGCTGGAAGACGTCGTCCTCGTCGAAGCTTTCGGTGAAGCCGGTGCTCACCCGGGTGAAGGTGCGGTTCATCGCAGCCGGGGGTTCGGGCGCCTTCGGGGCCGCGTGCTCGACCGGCGTCCGCGCCTGCAGGGTCTGGGCGGCCTTGGCGCCTTCGCCTGAGCGCTCGACGATGATGTCGCGAATGAATCTCATCCCTCTCTCCCTTTCAGGTTTTCGCACGCGCCGTGGCTTCGTCATCTGACACGGGCGCCAGCTTGCTTATCAGCATCCGCAGAAGACGCGGGCGGACAGGTTCGTCGGTCTTCTTCTTCTCGGGTCGCGCCGGTGCCTCGGGCCGCGTGGCGCGGCCGCGCTCCTGTTCGCGCAGCCAGCGGTCGAGGTCCTCGATGGGGTTGCCGAAGATGTCGACCAGCTGCTTCTCGCCGCCTTCCTCGTGCCGGGTCCTGGCCTGGGCCGAGATCGGGCCGCGCCCCGGCGCCATCCGGCGCGCGCTCTGGCGCAGGTTGCCCGGCTGACCGCGCTCGAGGCCGCGATTGGTGTCCGCGACCAGTTGCGAGATCGTGCGCGTGATCGTGATGTCCAGAGTGATGTCCTCGGGGCTTTCGTCGCTGCCGTTCTCGATCCCCTCCAGCCAGTCATCGGCGGATTGCGGGCGATCCTCGGGGAAGACCTGAAGCGCCGCGTCGATCATGGCCAGGAAGGCCTGCGGAAAGCCCTCGATCCGGCCGGCCAGCGGGCGATAGGGATCGGCCGCGTCGGCGGCGATGGCGGCCAGGCGGTCCTGGCTGTGCGGCGGCGCTTCGCCGGTCAGCACGTGGTAGAAGGTGGCCCCCAGCGCATAGAGATCGCTGGCCCGCGTCTGTCCCACGCCCGAGATGTAGAATTCCTGTGGCGAATAGCCGTCCTTGACCGCCAGGAGCGCCGACAGGGCGCGATGTGTCTTGGTCACGTGTTCGCGCGCGGCGCCGAAGTCGATCAGCGTCAGGTTGTTGTCCCAGTCCAGCAGGAAATTGTCCGGCGAGATGTCGCGGTGCAGGATGTCGCGGCCGTGGATGTACTGGATCGCGCGCAGGGCCTGGCCCATCAGGTCCTGGATCAACTCGGGCGTCAGGCGCTCGGGCTCTTCCTCGATCACGGTCAGAAGGTCGATGCCGTCGAGATAGTCCAGCGCCATGTAGGCGGTGTTGTTCTCCTCGAAGACCTGGTGCACGCCCACGATGTTGGGATGGCTCAGCCGCGACAGGCGGCGCGCCTCGCGCAGGAAATGGCGGGTGACCGATTCGAATTGCTTGATCTGGTCGCGGGCGCGGGCGACGACCATGCCGTCCTTGCGGTCGCAGATCGCGTTGGGGAAGCATTCCTTGATGACGACGCGCCGTTCCAGGCTGTCGCGCGCCAGGTAGGTGATGCCGAAGCCGCCGCGCACCAGGTAGCGCTCGATGATGTATTGGCCGTGCAGCAGCGCGGTGCCCGGCAGCAATTCGCCCGAGGAGTCGTCGTCATAGTGCATCTGTGTCGAATGCATCGGTTTCCGTGCCAGCCCAGTATCTTGCAAGGGACCGCGCCACAGGATCGCCTGCGGCCGGACGTGACAATCGGCACTCAACCCCGGAATTGTGATCATAACGTGGAACGGGTCGGACAACTCGGCGGCAATGGCCGATTTCGGCGCTGTTGCGATGTCACCGGGCGGCGGATTGCCGCCGATCATGCCCACCGGACGCGGCCCGGGCCGTCAGCCCGGGCCATCCGTGCTGGCCGTCGGGTCGGCCCGTCAGTCCCCGTCAGTCCCCGTCAGTCCGCGTCGGGCGCGCGGGTGTAATCGGCGTCCGAGACCTGTTCCAGCCAATGCGCGGCGCCGCCGCCTTCGGCTTCCTGCATGGCGATGTGGCACATCATCGTGTCGGGTGCCGCGCCGTGCCAGTGTTCCTCGCCGGGCGGGATCCAGACCGTGTCACCGGCCCGGATGACGCGCGGGGCCGCATCCCGCAGGCCGATCCGGCCCACGCCCGAGACCACGTAGAGCGTCTGACCCAGCGGGTGGGTATGCCAGGCGGTGCGCGCGCCGGGGGCGAAGGTGACGCTCAGCGCCCGCAGCCGCGCCGGGGCGGGCGCGTCCAGGATCGGATCCTGCCAGACCGTGCCGGTGAACCATTCGGTGGGGGCGGGCCGTGTCGGGCGTCCTGCGCGGTGAATTTCCATGGGCCGGGTCCTTTGCAAGCTGTTTCGGCGGGCCCAGCTTGGTCTGCCCCGACCTTGCGCGCAAGTCGCCATGCCCGGGTCCTCTTTTCGTCGTATTCATCGCCTACCGATCCCCCGGGGTGTGTGCGTGGAAGTTTCCGTGATCAATCCGGTTCGGGCGACGAAACGCCATCCGGCCAATGACAATGACGAGGAAGACCATGAAGATCCTGGCGGTAGATGACGATACCAGCATCCTCGAAGTGCTGACGGCGGCGCTCAGCGCGCTGGAAGGCCACGAGGTCGTCACGGCGTCTTCGGCCCAGCGGGCGTTGCGCATCCTCGACACCGACTCCGAGGTCTTCGACTGTCTGCTCGTCGACATCCAGATGCCCGAGATGAACGGGATCGAGCTCTGCGCCGAGGTGCGCAAGCGCAATGCCTACAAGCGCACGCCGATCCTGATGCTGACGGCGATGTCGCAGCGGTCCTACATCGCCGATGCCTTCCGGGCGGGCGCGACCGACTACATCACCAAGCCTTTCGACCTGATCGACCTGCGCGCCCGGCTGGGCAGCGCCCTGCGCGACCGCCGGCGCGTCGACATGCTCGAGGCGCGCAAGACCGACCTCGATGCGCCCATCCATGTCCGCGACGTCACCCGCCTTCTGGGCCAGAGCGAATACGAGAACTACGTGATGCAGATCTCGCAGAGCCTGGGGTCGAAATCCTCGGTTGTGGGGATCAAGATCGTCAATGTCGCGCAGCATCACGAATCGCTCTCCTCGGAGGATTTCGAGCGCCTGATCGCCGCGGTCGCCGCGGCGATCTCGGAACTGACGCGCCAGGAGGGTCACGTGATCTCGTATCGGGGCAACGGCGCCTTCCTGTGCATCCGCATCGGGCGCCAGGACGTCCTGCCCGCCGCATTCGAGACGATCCTGAACCGCCATATCCACATGGCGGTGCCGGCGGGATTGACGAAGCGGCCCGTCAGCGCCGTGGTGGGCGAGACGATCATCATGCGCAGCGGATCGCGCACGGCGGCGCTGGACGCGCTGAACGGGGCCATCGTCAGCGTCGAGGCCGCCGCCGAACGCTGCGCGGATGTTCCCGACGTGTCCAAACGCGTGCTGTCGAACCAGTCCCTGTCCGACAGCCAGCGCCAGGCCGACCGCAGCATCTATTCGCGCCTTCTGCGCGATGTCCTGCGCGAGGATCTCCGGATCGGATCGGCCCGCGGCGCGGCCAATTAAGAACAAATTCCAGACAAACTGCGTCCAGATTGCCGTGGCACCCTGACGGCGAGCAGGGATTGGAACTTGACCGGAATGGCCGCAATCGACGCAGACCTGGACGACACGCAACCGCGCGGTCCCACCGACCGCATGGAGCGTCAGCTGCGCGATTACGTGCGAAACACGGCCGAGCTGATCTGGCAGCGCCAGGGCATCTTCCTCGCGGCGACGCTTCTCAGCGGCTTCTATTTTGACTGGGCCACGGCGATCGCGCTCTATGGCGCGGTCATGCTGACCGAGGTCATGGACCTCTATCTCAGCCGCCGGATCCACGCCTGGAACGATGGCGATCCGCGCAAGGCGCGCGCCTTCCTGGTCTGGATCCTGGTGAACACCGTGCTCAGCGCGGTCGCGATCTGCGCCTTCGTCTTCGCCATCGCGTTGCAGCAGGACGGCGGCGGGCATTTCACGCCGCTGTTCTTCCTCTTCGCCGCCGGCGTCTTCGCGGCGATGAACAACCACCAGCTCCTGCCGGCGCTGATCTTGCGGCTCGCGATCTATTTCGTGACCTTCTTCCTGATCGTGCTTCTGGACATCTGGCGCTACAACCCGCCGCTGAAGTCGGATGCCTGGCTGCAGTTCTTCACCGTCCTGTTCGTTGTCTATTTCATCGCGGATTGTTCCTTTGCCTTCCTGCGGATGTATCGCCAGCAGTTGCAGCAGCTGGAGGACCTGCAGGCCGAACACGAACGCACCAAGGCCGCCTACGAGGTGAAGTCGAAATTCATCTCGACGGTCAGCCACGAGCTGCGCACGCCGCTGACCTCGATCAAGGGATCGCTCGATCTCCTGAACTCGGGCGCGCTGGGCGATGCGCCCGACACGATGCGACCCATGATCGAGATCGCTGGGCGGAACTCGAAGCGGCTGGCCGACCTGATCAACGATCTGCTGGACCTCCAGAAGATCGAGGCCGGCGAGATGGTCTATCGGTTCGAAAGCCTCAGCGTGCGCAACCTGATCGCCGACGCGGTCGAGGCGAACCTGGGCTATGCCGACAGCCTGGGCATCACCCTGGTGCCGACCTTGCCGGAGGAGGACGTGATCATCCAGGGCGACGAGGCGCGGCTGATGCAGGTGATGGGCAATGTCATCTCGAACGCGCTGAAGTTCTCGGACAAGGGCTCGTCGGTGCGGGTCTATTACGAACGGGTCGCGGACCGGGTCCGCATCTGCGTGAAGGACAGCGGCATCGGCATTCCGGCCGGAGCCAAGGACAAGGTCTTCGGCAAGTTCACCCAGGTCGATGGCTCGGACCAGCGCCGTGTCGGCGGCACCGGTCTGGGCATGAACATCACCAAGCAGATCGTCGAACGCCACAAGGGCGAGATCGACTATGTCAGCCGCGAAGGGAAGGGCACGACCTTCTTCATCGAGTTCGACGTGCACGAAGTCCGCGCCGCCGCCTGACCCGACCGGCTTCGCCTACGCCTTGCGCAACCTTGAATTGACGCCGTCATGAACGGGCAAAACTGACGCGGGAAAGCATCAATTTGCCCGTTTTTCATGTTGCAGGAATTCAACATCCAGAAACATGACGGAATTCTGTTCGAATTACGGCACGTCAGACCTAGACCAGCGCCCCGCGACCTGCGCAAACTACGAAAAACAATAACTGTCGTTTTTCGAGTGCAGGTCATGAAACATTCCAGGACGACCAGGTCGGCGCAGCCGGCATGGTCGGTCTTTCCGGAATTGGAACCTTCGGGGGCGGGGCCGCAATTCGGCCCGGCCCGGCATCCCGTTGCGCCGAAACTGCAGCTTGTCGAAAGCGCGGACGAGGCGGCCGAGACCGGGCAGTTGCGCGCCACGGTCCTGTCCTTCAGCAACTTCCACCGCCATGGCGAGCTTTTCGCCAGCTACATGCGGGCGCGCAAGGCGGTGTTCATCGACCGTCTGCACTGGAAACTGGCCTGCCATGACGGCATGGAATTCGATCAGTACGACACGCCCTTCGCGCGCTGGGTCGTGATCCACGAATTCGGCGAGGTCATGGCCGGGGTTCGCCTCTTGCCCACGACGGCGCGGGTGGGGCTGCACAGCTACATGCTGCGCGACGCGCAGCGCGGCCTGCTGGAGAACATCCCCAGCGACGTCCTGTTCTTCGAGGCGCCGGTCGAGGACCGGATCTGGGAGGCGACGCGGCTCTTCATCGCCGACAGCGTGCCGGGCCAGCGCCGCCTGGCCGTCCAGAACGTGCTGATGCGAAACTTCGCCCGCGCGGCACGGGCGGGCGGGGCCAGCCATGTCATCGGGATCGTTCCCGCGGTCTGGTCGCGCTGGCTGCGCAGGCTGGACCTGGGCGCGGTTCCCGTGGGCCCGCGGTTTTCCATTGACGGCACGGCCAGCCAGGCCGCGCTGTTCAACGTGACCGAGCGCGGGGTGCCGCGGATGGACCGGTCGCTGAACATCTGACGTGCGCGCATATCCCCGCCGCGCAAGGTCGCACCCCGTCTTCGGGGCCCGTTTCGCCCTTGCTGCGCCGCGCCGGGAAATTTACCTTTCGGTCATGATACGCTGTCTCGCCTCCGTGCTGATCCTGCTTCTGCCGGGTGCCCTTGCGGCGCAATCGGCGGCCGAGGTCGATCTGGCCAAGGCCGCCCTGCGCGCGCTTCAGGCCCAGTCGATCAAGGGCAACCGCGAATATTGCGGGCTGATCGGGCGCGACCGCTTCGGCGGCCTGATCGCCAGCGAAGCCGCGCGCGGCAACCGGGCGCGGTGCCGCTATCCCGATCCGCCCTCCGATACGGTCGTCGTGGCCACCTTCCACACCCACGGTGCCTTCCTGCGCAATTACGACAACGAGGTGCCCTCGGTTCTCGACGTGATGAGCGAGATGCTGAACGGCACCCATGGCTATGTCTCGACCCCCGGTGGGCGCTTCTGGTTCGTCGATGGGCGCAGGGGCACGATCCGGCTGATCTGCGGGCCGAAATGCCTGCCCTGGGATCCGCGCTATGTCGAAGGCGTCACCGGCCCGATCGCCTCGAAATACACGCTCGACGATCTGAAACAGCGGCAGTTCCAGCGCTAGGCGTCTAACCGCCCTTCACGCTGCGCCAGTCGCGCGCCTTGCGGCCGCGATACCGGATCGTCAGTTCCAGGTCGGTGTCGTTCTCGTCATAGACGCCCAGGACGATCCCGCGCCGACCGCTCTTGCCCCGCATCTCGATCAGTTGCGCCTCGGACCGGGTGGTGCGCTGGGCGGGGCGGCGCGCCCAGGCAAAAAGCTTGTCATACATCGCCGCGATGATCCCGGCGTGATCGGCGCTGTCGCCCAGGTCGACCAGTTCCTGGGGATCGTTTCGCAGATCGAACAGGATCGGCCGGTGCCCGCCCTCGCAATGGATCAGCTTCCAGTCGCGGTCGGCCACCATGAACATCACGGCGTCGCGCACGCTCGTGTTCAGCAGCTTCGCGATGGGCGAGCCCGAGTAGTCATATTCGCAGATCACGAAGTCGCGCCGCGTGTCGGTTGCCTGACCGTGGAGGATCGGCAGCAGGCTCTCGCCCTCGAGGATGTGGCCCGGCACGTCGCCGCCCGCAACCTCGACGAAGGTGGGGGCAAGGTCGATCGATTCGACCAGCGCGTCGCAGACCATGCCGCGCGTCGCGTCGGCTTCTTCCGAAGGGTCGTAGATGATCAGGGGAACCCGGGTCGAGGTGTCGTGGAAGAAGGTCTTCTCGCCCATCCAGTGATCGCCCAGGAAATCGCCGTGATCCGAGGTCAGCACGATCATCGTGTCCTGCATCCGGCCCGTCCGTTCCAGCCAGTCGAAGAGGGCGCCCATCTGGTCGTCGCATTGCTTGATCAGGCCCATGTAGGCGGGGATGACGGCATTGCGCACTTCCGGTTTCGAGAAGCTGCGCCCGATCTTGGTGTCCATGAAGGCGCGCAGCACCGGGTGGGCGGTGTCGTATTCGGCCTGGCTCCGCACCGGCGGGGGCACGTGGTTCGGGCCATACATCTCGTGATAGGGCGCGGGCACGATGTAGGGCCAGTGCGGCTTGATGTAGGAGAGGTGGCAGAGCCAGGGCGCCTGCGCCTGTTCGATGAATTCCATCCCCCGGCGGGTCAGGTAGGGGGTTTCGCTGTCCCTCTCGTCGATGTTGGCGGGGTGGACCGCGTTCTTAAGGAACCACCCCGACAGGACATTTCCTTCGGCATCCAGCGCGGAATTGGCGAAGTCGTGCCACGGGTTGTCGCTGTCATAGCCCGCCTCGCGCAGGTAGTCGTTGTAGCGCCGGGCGCCGTCGGGATCGTAGGACCCGTCTGGCCCCTCGGGCAGCATTCCATCGTCGCGTTCGAAGACGTCGAAGCCGCATTCGGCCACCCGTGCGCCGATCAGGCTGTCGGGTTCGAGGCCCAGGCGCTCCATCCCTTCGGCATCGGCGCGCATGTGGGTCTTGCCCACCAGCCAGGCTCCCATGCCCAGCTTGCGCAGGTGATCGCCCAGCGTCATCTCGCCCACCTTCAGGGGAATGCCGTTCCAGGACGCGCCGTGGGAATGGACATAGCGCCCGGTATAGGTGGACATGCGCGAGGACCCGCAGATCGGCGACTGGATATAGGCGCGGGTGAAGCGCACGCCCCTCGACGCCAGCCGGTCGATGTTGGGCGTGTGCAGATGCGGATGGCCATAGCAGCTCAGGTAATCCTGGCGCAGCTGGTCGAACATGATGAACAGGATGTTCCTGGGCTTGGGCATGGCGGGCCTCCCTGTCGCTCCGATAGGGCCGCGAAAGCCCGCGCGATGCAAGGGCCAAGCCGTGCTGGACTGGTGGGGCGCGCCGCTCTGGCCCTGGCGGTGGCGGACCGCCGGGCTAAGCATTATGGCAAGGGCGGACCATCCCGCCGGACCCGGAGGACGACATGGGCAAGACGATCACGCTGGCCATCAACGGCATGGGCCGGATCGGGCGCACGATCCTGCGGCAGGTGGCCCTGCAGGGCGCCGACGGCCCCTTTCGCGTGGTCGCGCTGAACGACATCGCCGAGGTGGGCGTGATCGAGTATCTGCTGCGCTTCGACAGCGTCTTCGGCCCGTTTCCCGGCCGGATCGAGCGCGCGGGCGGCGACCTGGTGATCGATGGCCGACGGATCGCCGTCACGCGCTCAGCCGATCTGGCGGGTGTGGACCTGACAGGCGTCGACGTGTTCCTCGAATGCACCGGCAAGGCGCAGACGCGCGACTGGGCGGAACGCGGCCTGCGGGCGGGGGCGGCGCAGGTGCTGATCTCGGGGCCATCGGCGGTGGCGGATGTCACCGTGGTGATGGGGGCGAATGAGGCCGCCCTCGGGCAGGCGCGGGTGGTGTCGAACGCCAGTTGCACCACGAACGCACTGGCACCCCTGTTGCGCGCCCTGGACGCGGCCTGGGGCGTCGAGAGCGCGCACATGACCACGATCCATTGCTATACCGGCAGCCAGCCCACGATGGACGCGCCGCGCGGCGATCCCGCGCGCAGCCGTGCGGCCGCCCTGTCGATGGTGCCGACGACGACCAGCGCCACGAACCTGATCGACCTGGTTCTGCCGCATCTGGCCGGGCGGATCAGCGGGGCGGCTGTGCGGGTGCCGGTGGCCAGCGTCTCGGCCGTCGACCTGGTGATCCGGGCGCGCAACCTGCCCCCGGGCGATCTGGCCGGGCCTCTGCGGGACATGGCCGAGGCCTCGCCCGTCATGGGCTGGACCGAATGGCCCAATGTCTCGTCCGACCTGCGTGGCCGACCCGAATCGGTGATCCTCGCCCTGCCCGAGACCGCCCGCGTGGGCGCGCATCAGCTGCGCGTCTTCGGCTGGTATGACAACGAATGGGGCTTTTCGGCGCGGATGCTGGACATGGCGGCGCGGATGGCGGCGCGGGACGCCTGACCGATCGCGCCGCACCGCCGGCGGAGGCGGGCTCAGATAAGCCCCTGTTCCTCGAGGACCCGGCGCGCGACGCGGAAGCATTCCAGCGCCTGCGGCACGCCGCAATAGATGCCGACCACGTGGATGATCGCGCGGATTTCCTCGGGGCTGACACCGTTGTTGATGGCGCCCCGGCAGTGGATTTCCCATTCGTGCATCTTGCCCAGCGCGCCGATCATGGCGAGGTTCATCATCGAGCGCGTCCTGGCGTCGATCACGTCGTCGCCCCAGCCGAAGCCCCAGCACCAGGCGGTCATCGCCTCCTGGAAGGGCCGGGTGAAGTCGTCGGCGGCGGTCAGGTTCCTGTCGACATACTCGGCGCCCAGGGTGCCCTTGCGCCGGGCCAGGCCCTTGGCGAACAGGTCTTCGTCGAAAAGGCTCATCGCGGGGTCCTCAGTCGAAGGTGCCGGCGACGCGGCCCAGCAGCATGAAGGCGCGCGCGGTCCGGGTTTCTCCCAGCGCGCTCAACTCCTCGTCGGTCGCGTCGCGCTCGAACTCGATCAGGGTGCGGTCGAACTTGCGCAGGAAGTGATGCGCGGCGTCGCGGAAGATCGGGTCCTGTTTCATCCGTCCGGCGGTCAGCGCCAGGGACGACCGGTCGCGGATTCCGCCCAACCCCGCCACGGCGCGGCCGCGCTGACCGGCGGCGAACTGGCGCCAGACCTCGGGGCGGGCGCGGTCGGGGCGCAGGTCGTCCATGTAGATGCCGTCCTGGCTGAGCAGCGTCAGAACGTCCTGGCTGGCCTGGATCAGCTGCGCGGTCGAGCGGTCCTTCAGCGCACGGCGCAGGGCGGCGAAGCCTTCCTCGTCCTCGGCGGTTTCGGGGAAGTTCAGCGCGCGGATGAAGTCCGCCGTCTCGAGCGGCTGCGACAGGTCCTCCGCCGGGGTGCCCAGTTCCAGAGAGGCCTGGTCCGGCGCGCTCGTCTGCGCGGGGACGGGCGGGCGCGTCATCCGGCGCGTCGAGGAAAACGTCGCCAGCGCCGTTTCGGTCTTCTTCGCCGTCTCGGCGATCTCGTCCAGCTTGCGGGCGACCGAGGGTTCGGTCTGGATCGCGCCGCGCTGCTGCTGGCTGACATAGGCCTGGCGGATGCCGTCGATGGCGGCCTGCAGGCGCTGGCTTTCCTCGCGCATGATGCGACTCGAGCGCGCGGCCGTGGCCGCGACCCAGATCATCGCGACCGGCATGAACACCGCCAGAAGCGTGATGATGAAGCGGATGCCCTCGAAGCCGCCTTCGGCGCCTGTCGGCATGACCACCAGGAAGATCGTCGCCGCGATCAGCCAGACGGCGCTGAGCGCGATGGCGATCACCTCGATGCCGGTGATCGCATCGCGGCCCGGACGATCATAGATGCCCAGCGATGTCGGCTGCCTGGCCTTGTTCGATGTGTCTTTCCCGGCCATTGCAGTGCTCCGTCAGGAATAGACGACCTTGAGGACTTCGTAGGACTTCTCGCCTCCGGGCGTGCGCACCTCGACGCTGTCGCCCTCGTCCTTGCCGATCAGGGCGCGGGCGATGGGCGACTTGATGTTCAGAAGGCCCTTCTCGATGTTGGCCTCGTGTTCGCCCACGATCTTCCAGGTCTTTTCCTCGTCGGTGTCCTCGTCGACCAGCGTGACCGTCGCGCCGAACTTGATCGGACCGGACAGCCGGGCGGGATCGATCACTTCGGCCAGGCCCAGGACGCCTTCCAGCTCCTTGATGCGGCCCTCGATGAAGGACTGCTTTTCACGTGCCGAGTGATATTCGGCATTCTCGCTCAGGTCGCCATGTTCGCGGGCTTCCGCGATGGCCTGGATGATCGCGGGCCGCTCGACGCTTTTCAGCGTCTTCAACTCGGCCTCCAGCGCCGCATAGCCCGAAGGCGTCATCGGGATTTTTTCCATCGCACCAATCCAACAAGGGCAGCGGGCCGCATCGGGTGGATGCGGCCCGGCATTTCGTTTCCGATCCAGTAAGTGACAGAAGCCGGGGGCGGTTTGCAAGGGGGGGCGGTCAGGGGTAGGCGACCACTGCGTGCCGGGTGTCAGCCGCAAGGCGCAGCCATGGGTGGCCGCATCCGCGCGCGATACTCGCGGGCCACGGCGCCTTTGCGCGCCCATGGATGGGCGACAGGCCCGAAACGTGACGCTATTGCCCCAAGTAACGCCGTGTTCCGATTGACCCCGGGCCCGGGCAAACGATAGTCAGACGCGACAGAAAATTGCGCGGCGCAGTCAACGCGCCCAGGGAACCAGAGCCGGGAGAGCCACCGATGGCCCAGATCGAACGCGAAGCAATGGAATACGACGTCGTCATCGTCGGCGCGGGGCCTGCCGGCCTGTCCGCCGCGATCCGTCTGAAACAGCTGGACGCCGATCTCAGCGTCGTGGTTCTGGAAAAGGGCAGCGAGGTCGGCGCGCATATCCTGTCGGGCGCGGTGCTGGACCCCTGCGGCCTCGACGCCCTGATCCCCGACTGGCGCGACAAGGGCGCGCCCCTGAACGTGCCGGTCCGCGAGGACAATTTCTACATGCTGGGCGAAGCGGGTCAGATCCGCATCCCCAACTGGCCGATGCCGCCGCTGATGAACAACCACGGCAACTACATCGTCTCGATGGGCAATGTCTGCCGCTGGATGGCCGAACAGGCCGAGGCCCTGGGCGTCGAGATCTTCCCGGGCATGTCGTGTTCCGAGCTTGTCTATGGCGAGAAGGGCGAGGTGAAGGGCGTGGTCGCGGGCGTCTTCGGCCTGGAACCCGATGGCAGCTATGGCGAGAACACCGAACCGGGGATGGAGCTGCACGGCAAGTATGTCTTCCTGTCCGAGGGCGTGCGCGGATCGCTGTCGAAGGAGGTGATCGCACGATACGATCTCCAGAAGGGCAAAGAGCCGCAGAAATTCGGCATCGGCATGAAGGAGATCTGGGAGATTTCCCCCGAGAAGCACCGCGAAGGCACCGTCACCCACACCATGGGCTGGCCTCTGGGCTCGAACGCGGGCGGGGGGTCGTTCATCTATCACCTGGACAACAACCAGGTCTATGTCGGCTTCGTGGTGCACCTGAATTACCGCAACCCGCACCTTTACCCCTACATGGAGTTCCAGCGCTTCAAGCATCACCCGATGGTGGCCGAGCTGCTGAAGGGCGGCAAGCGCGTGGCCTATGGCGCGCGCGCGATCTCGGAGGGCGGCTACCAGTCCATGCCCAAGATGGTGGCGCCGGGCGTGGCGCTCCTGGGCTGTTCCGTGGGCATGGTCAACGTGCCGCGCATCAAGGGCAACCACAACGCGATGCTGTCGGGCAAGGCCGCGGCCGAGGCCGCCTACGACGCCATCAGCGCGGGCCGCGCCAGCGACGAACTGACCGCCTACGAGAAGGCCGTCCGCGAAGGCCCGATCGGGCGCGACCTGAAGAAGGTGCGCAACGTCAAGCCGATCTGGTCGAAATACGGTCTTGTCGCCTCGCTTGTCGGCGGCGGCCTCGACATGTGGACGAACACGCTCGGGTTTTCCTTCTTCGGCACGATGGGTCACGGCAAGACCGACGCCGCCGCAACCGAGGAGGCCTCGAAGCACAAGCCCATCGACTACCCCAAGCCCGATGGCACCTTGTCCTTCGACCGGCTGACCAATGTCAGCTTCTCGATGACCAACCACGAGGAAAGCCAGCCGCCGCACCTGCGCCTGAAGGATGCGAGCGTGCCGATCAAGGTGAACCTGCCGAAATATGCCGAACCCGCGCAGCGCTATTGCCCGGCGGGCGTCTACGAAGTGGTGAGCGAAGAGGGCAAGGACCCGCGCTTCGTCATCAATTTCCAGAACTGCGTCCACTGCAAGACCTGCGACATCAAGGACCCCAGCCAGAACATCAACTGGGTCACTCCGCAGGGCGGCGACGGGCCGAACTATCCCAACATGTAGGCATTTGCGTCACAATGGCGGCACCCCGCGGGCGTCGCCATTGAAACCGCCCGGAAAGGGCCCTAGCCTGAAACCGGTAACGGACCGGAACCCGGGCAGGATCACGATGGGCCTTCTACGCAAGACGGCGATCGCAGCACTTCTTTCATCGGCGCTGTTGTCGGCGCCCGCCGTGCAGGCGATGTCGGGCTCGGGGTCCTACCTGGCCGGGCGACAGGCGGCGCTCGACCGCGATTTCGGTGCGGCGGCCGGCTATTTCACCCGCGCCCTGATCGCCGATCCCTCCAACCCGCAATTGCTGGAACAGGCGGCCCTGGCCAATCTGGCGATGGGATCGCTGGACCGCGCCCTGCCGATCGCCCGCACGATCGAGGAGATGGGCCTGCAAAGCCAGATCGCCCACATGATCGTCGTCGCGGGACTGGTCAAGGCAGGCGACTGGGACGGGCTTCTGGCGCGCGATGCCCAGACGGTGGGCGTGGGCCCGCTGGTCGATGGCCTGGTCACGGCCTGGGCGCATCTGGGCGCGGGCGACGTGGCCGAGGCGCTGGCCGCCTTCGACAAGGTGGCCGAACGCGGCGGGTTGCGGGGCTTTGCGCTCTATCACAAGGCGATGGCGCTGGCGATGATGGGCGATTACGAAAGCGCCGAGGCGATCTTTTCGGACGAAGCCTCGGGCGCGGCGCTGATGATGCGGCGCGGCACCATGGCCCGGGCCGAGATCCTGTCCCAGCTCGAGCGCAACGACCGGGCGCTCGAGATGCTGACGCAGGCCTTCGGAACCGATCCGGACCCGGGGCTGACGCAGCTGATGGATCGGCTGGCGGCGGGCGAGAACCTGCCCTTCAGCCATGTGACCTCGGTGCAGGACGGCGTGGCCGAGGTCTTCTTCTCGGTCGCGGCGGCCCTGACGAACGAGGCGCGCGACGAATACACGCTGATCTACGGGCGCGTGGCCACCTACCTGCGGCCGGATCATGTCGACGCCATCCTTCTGAACGCCCAGCTGCTGGACGGTCTCGAGCAATATGACATGGCGGTCGAAACCTATCGCAGCGTTCCGACCACCAGCCCCGATTTCCACGCGGCCGAACTCGGCCGGGCCGAGGCGTTGCGCCGCGCGGGCAAGCCCGACGCCGCGATCGAGGTTCTGGACCGCCTGGCCTCGGATTATCCCGACCTGGCCGAAATCCACTCGGCGCTGGGCGACATCTACCGCCAGCAGGACAATTTCGCCGCCGCCATCACGGCCTATGACCGGGCGCTCGAACTCACCGAGGAGGGTGCGCGCAGCGAATGGTTCCTGCATTACGTGCGCGGCATCAGCCATGAAAGGCTGGACCAGTGGGATCAGGCCGAGGCCGATTTCCGCGCCGCCCTTGCGCTGAACCCCGAACAGCCGCAGGTGCTGAACTATCTCGGCTACTCGCTGGTCGAAAAGCAGATCAAGCTGGACGAGGCGCTGGACATGATCCAGCGCGCCGTCGCCGCGCGGCCCGACAGCGGCTATATCGTGGATTCCTTGGGCTGGGTGCTGTTCCGGCTGGGCCGCTATGACGAGGCCGTGGGCCACATGGAACGCGCGGTCGAGCTGATGCCCGTCGATCCGGTCGTGACCGACCACCTGGGCGATGTCTACTGGGCCGTGGGCCGATATCGCGAGGCGGAATTCCAGTGGAAACGCGCGCTCAGCTTCATCGACCCCGAGGACACCGAAAACGAGGCCGATCCCGAGCGGATCCGCCGCAAGCTGGAAGTCGGTCTCGACCAGGTCCTGGTCGAGGAAGGCGCGCCGCCCCTGAAGATCGCCAACGACAATGGCGGCTGACGGCTTCGCCCCGGCCAAGATCAACCTGACCCTGCATGTGACCGGCCAGCGCGCCGATGGCTATCATCTGCTCGACAGCCTGGTGGTGTTCGCCGATGTGGGCGACCGGGTGTCCTTCCAGGAGGACGCGCAGCCCCTGCGGCTGAAAATCACCGGGCCCGGGGCGGCGGGTGTGCCCGTCGACGACAGCAACCTTGTCATGCGCGCGGCGCGGGCGGCGGGGCTGTCGCGGGGGCTGATCACCCTGGACAAGCACCTTCCCGCGGCGGCCGGGATCGGCGGGGGATCGTCGGACGCCGCCGCCATGCTGCGCCTTGCGGGCCATGATCCCGCCGATGGCGGGCTGTCGCTGGGCGCCGATGTCCCGGTCTGCCGGATCGCGCGGGCCACGCGGATGACCGGCATCGGCGAGGGGCTGGCCGTGATCGATGGCCTGCCGGCCCTGCCCGCGGTCCTGGTCAATCCGGGCGTGCCGGTGCCGACCGCGGCGGTGTTCCGTCGGCTGGTCTCGAAATCCAACCCTGCGATGGGCGCTCTTCCGATGCGCCCCGGTCTACCGGACCTGATCGACTGGATCGCCCTGCAGCGCAACGACCTGGAGGCGCCCGCCGTTTCGGAACAGCCGGTGATCGCGGATGTGCTGGCGGCGCTGGCGCTTGCGGGCGCGCGCCTCGCGCGGATGAGCGGATCGGGCGCCACCTGTTTCGGTCTCTTCGACGACGCCGCCGGGGCAGCGCGCGCCGCACGCGATCTGTCGCAGGCGCATCCCGGCTGGTGGGTCCGGGCGACGACGCTGACCTGAGGCGCTCAGTTCAGGCGGGCGACCACGTATTCGGCCAGGTCATGCAGCATGTCCCGGACGGGATGGGCGGGCAGGGTCAGGATCGCGGCGCGGGCCCTCTCGGCCCAGGCATTGGCCTCGTCGCGGGTGGCGTCCAGCGTGCCGTATTTCTC
Source organism: Paracoccaceae bacterium (assembly GCA_006227805.1). Classification (GTDB taxonomy): domain Bacteria; phylum Pseudomonadota; class Alphaproteobacteria; order Rhodobacterales; family Rhodobacteraceae; genus JAGYKE01. Next base: position 2,956 of record SBFT01000284.1, on the reverse strand, counting down.
CATCAGGCGCAGGGCTTCCTCGAGGTCGCCCTCGACCTGCTTGCCCTTCTCGATGGTGCGGACCCAGAAGGCGCGCTCTTCGGGGGTGGCCTGCGCCACGGCCTTGATGATCGGCAGCGTCAGCTTGCCTTCGCGGAAATCGTCGCCGACATTCTTGCCGGTGGCGGCCGTGTCGCCCAGGTAATCCAGAAGATCATCCGCGATCTGGAAGGCGATCCCCAGCGCATCGCCGTAATCGAAGAGCGCCCGGACCTGCGCATCCCCGGCCCCCGCGATCACGCCGCCGACTTCGGTCGCGGCGGAAAACAGCGCCGCCGTCTTGCCGCGCACGACCTGAAGGTAGATGTCTTCGGTGGTCGAGAGGTTCCGCGCCGCGGTCAGTTGCAGCACCTCGCCCTCGGCGATGGTGGCGGCGGCGTCCGAGAGGATGCGCAGCACGCGGATGTTGCCGGTATCGGTCATCAGCTGGAACGACCGCGCAAACAGGTAATCGCCCACCAGGACGCTCGACTTGTTGTCCCACAGCAGGTTCGCCGTGGGCCGCCCGCGCCGCTGGGCGCTTTCGTCCACCACGTCGTCATGCAGGAGCGTCGCGGTATGGATGAATTCGACGGTCGCCGCCAGGTGGATGTGATAGGGCCCGCCATAGCCGCAGAGCGTCGCACTGGCCAGCGTCAGCATCGGGCGCAGGCGCTTGCCGCCGGCCTCGACCAGGTGCGCGGTCACTTCCGGGATCCGCGGTGCATGGTCCGAGGACATGCGCTCTCGGATCAGGGCGTTCACCGCCACCAGGTCAGCGGCGAGAGCCTCGGCCAGCCGCTCGTGCGGTTTCTGCGTAGTCGCCATGTCCATTTCGCGGCCGTTCCCCGGTCTCGACAACAGGTTGATCCTGAATTTAGGTATCGCTCATGAAAGAGCTACTGCGCAGCACCGATCCGACCGTGATGGCCTTCGCCACAGCCCTTCTAGAGGGCGAGGGTATAGACTGCTTTCAACTGGACGTAAATATGAGCGTCCTCGAAGGCGGCATCGGCGCCTTCCCCCGGCGCATGATGGTCCGGGCGCAGGATTACGATCGCGCCGCGCGTGCCATGCGCGACAACGGCATCGACGTGTCGGCGTGAGCGACAACCTGACGCGGGACGGGTTCCTGGGCGGGCGGCTGCACCTGTGGCAACCGGCCCGGGGCTATCGCGCAGGCGTCGATCCGGTCCTGCTGGCGGCCGCGGTGCCCGCGCGGTCGGGGCAATCCGTGCTGGACCTGGGCTGCGGCGTGGGCGCGGCGGCGCTGTGCCTGGCCGCGCGCGTGCCGGACCTGCGGCTGACCGGCGTGGAACGGCAGGCCGATTACGCCGATCTGGCGCGCCGAAACGCCGAGGCCGCCGGGGCGCGGATGGAGGTGCATGTGGCCGACCTGGCCGATCTGCCGCGCGCGCTGCGCGCGCAATCCTTCGACCATGTCATCGCCAATCCGCCCTATTTCGACGCCGCCGCCCGCAAGCCGGCCCCCGATGCCGGGCGCGAAGCCGCGCGGGCCGGGGAGACGCCCCTGTCGGTCTGGCTGGACTGCGCGTCGCGCCGCCTGGCGCCCAGCGGCTATCTGCACGTCATCCAGCGCGCCCAGCGCCTGCCGGACCTGCTCTGCGGTCTGCCGCCCTCTCTCGGCAGCCTCGAGGTCCTGCCTCTGGCGGCGCGCGACGGGCGCGCGCCCGATCTGGTGATCCTGCGCGCGCGCAAGGGAGGGCGGGGCGCTTTCCGGCTGCACGCCGCGCTGATTCTCCACGAGGGCGCGCGGCACCTGCGCGACGCCGAAAGCTATCGCCCCTGGGCCGGCAGCGTCCTCAGGGATGGCGCGGCGCTGCCCTGGCCCGATCGGCGGCATTAAGCGATTGTCAACCTCATGATGCGCATGCGGCGTGACAGGTGGGGTCAGGTGTGCTCCAATCATTGTCACACGTTTGTAACAGGAGGACTGCCATGAGTCTGAGCGCGCATCTGTCTGAACTGAAGAAGAAACACCATGTCCTCGAGCTCGAGCTCGAGGCGGCGCAGCGCTCGCCGGGGATCGACGGATTGCATCTCTCCAAGCTCAAGAAGCAGAAGCTGAAACTGAAGGAAGAAATCGAACGGCTGTCGCACTGACGCCGTTCAGGACTTGAAGCTGGCGCGCGCGGCAAGCACCGCGCCGCCGGTGATGAGGCAGGTGGCCAGCGCCAGCATCCAGCTGGGTGCCGCGATGCCGGCCACCACCAGGGCCAGGGTCGACAACAGGGGCGCGGCATAGGACGCGGTGCCCAGAAGCTGGATGTCACCCTTCTTGACCCCCAGATCCCAGACATAGAAGGCCAGCCCGACGGGGCCCAGGCCCAGGCCGATCGCGGCGGCCCAGCCCAGGCCGCCTTGCGGCCAGACCGTCTCTTCGACCGCCAGGTGCAGTCCCGCCGACAGGATCGCGGTGGCCAGGCAGAACACCGCGACCGACGCCGTGGGCACGTCGCCGAACCGGCGCGAGATCACCGAATAGCCGGACCAGGTCAGCGCGCAGGCCAGCGCCAGCGCATATCCCGGCAGATGGGCCACCTGAAAGCCCTCTCCGCTGCCCGAGATGATCAGCGCGGCCCCGCCGAAGCCTAGTGCTGCGCCGACCAGGTGGCCCGTGCGCAGCCTCTCGCCCGGCAGAAGGCCCGACATCAGCACGATCAGGAGGGGCCAGAGATAGGCGATCAGCCCCGCTTCCGCCGCGGGTGCCAGGCGCAGCGCCGAGAAGTAGAGCGCGTGATAGCCGAAGAGGCCCAGCGTGCCGAAGACATAGACGCGCGGGGGCACGCGGGCCAGCTGGCCCAGGCCGCCGGTGGCCATGGTCCAGACCAGGCCCAGAGCGCCGCCGATGGAAAAGCAGATCGCGTTCAGAAGCAGGGGCGGCGCGGGGGCCGTGGCGACGGTGAACAGCGCCAGG
>SBFT01000260.1 GCA_006227805.1 Paracoccaceae bacterium | reverse complement strand
TCGCCGCCGCCTATGCCGCGCGCGACGCGGGCCGCCCGGTCGAGGGCCGGACCTGGATGATCGCCGCCGCCAATCCCCATGCCGTCCTGGCCGGGGCGGACGTGCTGCGCGCAGGCGGCAGCGCCGCCGATGCGCTGGTCGCGGTGCAGCTGGTCCTGGGCCTGGTCGAGCCGCAGAGCTCGGGTCTCGGCGGCGGCGGGTTCCTCGTCTGGTGGGACGCCGCGACCGCAACGCTGACCACGCTCGACGGTCGCGAAACCGCGCCTCAGGCCGCGACGCCCAGGCTGTTCCAGGACGCCGACGGCGCGCCCTTGGGCTTTTTCGACGCCGTCGTGGGCGGGCTCTCGGTCGGCGCGCCCGGCACGCCCGCGCTTCTGGGCGAGGCGCATCGCCGCTGGGGCGTCCGGCCCTGGGCCGATCTCATCGCGCCCGCCATTGCGCTGGCGGAGGCGGGCTTTCCCGTCTCGCCGCGCCTCGCGGCGCTGGTCGCGGGCGATGCCGAACGCCTGGGCCGCTTTCCCGCCACGGCTGCCTATTTCCTGCCGGGCGGCGCACCGCTGGCCCCGGGCGCCATCCTGACGAACCCCGCCTATGCCGAGACCCTGCGCCTTCTGGCGCGCGACGGGGCAGGGGCCTTCTACGACGGTCCGATCGCCGCCGACATCGCCCAAGTCGTGCAATCCGCGCCCGGCAATCCGGGCCTGCTGACGGAAGGCGATCTGGCCCTCTACCGCGTCAAGGAACGTCCGCCCGTCTGCATCGCCTACCGCGTCTTCCAGGTCTGCGGCATGGGGCCGCCTTCGTCCGGCGCGCTGACGCTGGGCCAGATCCTCGGGATGCTGAACACCCGTGACCTGGCGGCCCTCGGCCCCGGCGACCCGCAGGCCTGGCGGCTGATCGGCGACGCCTCGCGGCTGGCCTTCGCCGATCGCGGCACCTACATCGCCGACAGCGACTTCGTCCCCGTGCCCCTGCGCGGACTGCTCGATCCCACCTATCTGCGCGACCGCGCCCGCGCGCTCGACGGCGACGACGCCCTGCCCGAAGTCCGGGCCGGGATGCCGCCCTGGGACCACAGCCTGCTCCTGGCGCCGGATGCCTCGCCCGAACGGCCCTCGACCACCCATGTCACCATCGTGGACGCCGCCGGAAACGTCGCCTCGATGACGGCGAGCATCGAGAACGCCTTCGGGTCGCGCCTGATGGTGGGCGGCTTTCTCCTGAACAACCAGCTGACCGATTTCTCCTTCCGCAGCCATGCCGACGGCGTGCCCATCGCCAACGCGGTCCAGCCGGGCAAGCGCCCGCGCTCGTCCATGGCGCCCACGATCGTTCTGCGCGACGGCCGGCCCGTCCTGGCGCTGGGCTCGCCCGGCGGCAGCCGGATCATCGGATATGTCGCGAAGACGATCATCGCCTGGGCGGACTGGGACATGGACATCCAGACGGCCGTCTCGCTGCCCCATGCGGTCAACCGCTTCCGCGAATTCGACCTCGAGGTGGGCACCGGGGCCGAGGCCCTGATCCCCGGCCTGACGGCGCTGGGCTACACCGCCGCCGCGCGCGAGCTGAATTCGGGCCTTCACGCGATCGAGATCGGCGCGGTCCTGAAAGGCGCCGCCGATCCCCGCCGCGAGGGGATCGCACTGGGCGACTGAGCGCGCACATACCTGTTGCGCGGTCAGGCGAGATAGGACAGTAATAGTGACCAAAATGATCTGGGAGGAGATCGCATGGCTCAGGCCACCACGCTGCCGCGCAACGAAACCGGGATCGCAACGGCCCTGGGCATCCTGAAGCAACGCTTCGGCGACAATTTCCAGACCGGCCAGGCGATCCGCGAACAGCATGGCCACACCACGACCTGGATCGTGAACCAGGCCCCCGACGGGGTGGTCTTTCCGCAATCGACCGGCGAGGTGGCCGAGATCGTCAGGATCTGCGCCGCCCACAAGGTGCCGGTGATCCCCTTCGGCACGGGCACTTCGCTCGAAGGGCATATCAACGCGCCCGCGGGCGGCATCTCGGTCGATGTCAGCCGCATGGACAAGGTGCTGGCGGTGCATCCCGAGGACCTGCAGGTGGTGGTCCAGCCCGGCGTGACCCGCGAGGCGCTGAACACCCATCTGCGCGACAAGGGCCTGTTCTTCCCGATCGATCCGGGCGCCAATGCCTCGCTCGGCGGCATGACCGCGACGCGCGCCTCGGGCACGACCGCCGTGCGCTACGGCACGATGAAGGACAACGTGCTGGCGCTGGAAGTCGTGATGGCCGACGGCAGCGTCATCCGCACCGCCAGCCGGGCCAAGAAATCCTCGGCCGGCTATGACCTGACGCGGCTGATGGTGGGGTCCGAGGGCACGCTGGGCCTGATCACCGAAATCACCCTGCGCCTTCAGGGCATACCCGAGGCGATCAGCGCCGCGCGCTGTTCCTTCCCCGACGTCGATGCCGCCTGCCGCGCGGCGATGACGGCCATCCAGTTCGGCCTGCCGGTGGCGCGGATCGAGTTGCTGGACGTTCTCAGCGTGCGCGCGATCAACACCTATTCGAAACTCGGCCTGCCAGAAGAGCCGCTTCTGCTGGTGGAATTCCACGGCTCGGAAGCGGGTGTGATCGAACAGATCGAGACCTTCCGCGCCATCGCCGAGGAGGTGGGCGGGCGCGGATACGAGGCCGCCGCCACCCCCGAGGACCGCAACCGCCTCTGGAAGGCGCGCCACGACGCCTATTGGGCGATGCAGACGCTGCGCCCGGGCACCAAGGCCTTCGCGACCGATGTCTGCGTTCCGATCTCGCGGTTGGCGGAATGCGTGACGGCGGCACAGGACAAGCTGGCCGAACTCGGCCTGCTGGGCCCCATCGCGGGGCATGTGGGCGACGGCAATTTCCACGCGGCCCTGCTGGTCGACATGGAGAACGCAGGCGAACGCGACCGCGCGGATGAATTCGTGGGCTGGCTGAACGACTTGGCGATTTCCATGGAGGGCACCTGCACGGGCGAGCACGGGATCGGCCAGGGCAAGATGCCTTACCTGGCCCGGGAGCTCGGCCCCGCCACGGCCTGGATGGCGGCGGTCAAGCGCGCGCTCGACCCCGACAACATCCTCAACCCGGGCAAGATCGTCACCCTCTGATCCGGCGGCCACGCCTGCGGCGTGACGTTCTTTGCCGGCGCGGGCCTGCGCCCGCGCGTTCGCGTATTTGCGACCAGAAAGAAGCGCGCGTCGCATTTGAACGGCGACAGGTCGGCCTCCTTTCGCGGGACGCGCGGTTTCGTCCTAGAACGGGGTCGAAGCAGGACCTGAGGGAGTCGTCCGATGAAAACGCATGTCAAAGCCCTTGTCGTCGGTGGCGGCGCGGTGGGCACCTCGATCGCCTATCACCTGGCGCGCGCGGGCTGGGACGACGTGATGCTGCTGGAGCGCGACGAGCTGACAAGCGGCAGCACCTGGCACGCGGCGGGCCTTCTGCCCTATTTCAACATGTCCTACGCCACGACCCATATCCACGACTACTCGATCAAGTTCTACAAGACGCTTGAGGAGGAGACGGGTTTGAACGCCGGCTTCTTCGTGGTGGGCAACCTGCGGATGGCGCAAAGCCAGGCGCGCATGGACGAATACATGCTCTATGCCACCACCGCCGAGACCTGCGGCGTGCCCTATCAGTGGCTGAGCCCCGCCGAGATCAGGGAGCGCTGGCCGCTGGTGCGCACCGAGGATCTTGTCGGCGCACTCTATCACCCGACCGACGGCTACATCAACCCGGCGGACGTGACCATGGCCATGGCCAAGGGTGCGCGCCAGCGGGGTGTCGCGATCGAGCGCAAGTGGCAGGTCGACGGCTATCGCTGGGATGGCAGCGTCTGGCATGTGACCGCGACGAAGATGGAGGAGAAGGGCGGCAACCTCGTCCCCGGCGACGAACAGGTGGTCATCCAGGCCGAACATGTGGTCACCGCCACCGGCAACCATGCGCAGCGCACCGCGCGGCTGCTGGGGATCAAGATCCCCGCGATCCCGGTGGAGCACCAGTATATCGTGACCGAGCCCGACCCCGCGCTGGTCGAATGGCGCAAGTCGAACCCCCAGCACCCCGTCCTGCGCGACGCCGACGCCAAGTGGTATGTCCGCGAGGAACGCGGCGGCTGGATCCTCGGGCCTTATGAAAGGAACGCCCCCGCGCGGTTCCTCTACGACGTGCCCGAGAGCTTCCGCGCCGATCTCTTCCCCCTCGATCTGGAACGGATCGAGGAGGAATACATGTCCATGATCCACCGGATTCCGTCGTCCGAGCACGTGGGCCTCAAGGACGATTACAACGGCCCCATCTGCTATACGCCGGACGGCAACCCGCTGCTGGGGCCCGCGCCGGGGCTGCGCAACATGTGGCTGGCCGAAGGGTTCAGCTTCGGGATCACCGCGGCCGGGGGCACGGGTCATTACCTCGCCCAGCTGATGGTCGAGGGCGAGGCCGAGATCGACATGGCCAGCCTCGACCCGAAACGCTACGGGTCCTGGATGACGACCGAATACGCCGCCCGCAAGAACGAGGAGGCGTATGAACATGTCTACATCCTCCACCACCCGGACGAGGAACGCCCCGCCTGCCGCCCCCTGCGCACCGCGCCCGCCTATGACCGGCAGAAGGCGAAGGGTGCCCAGTTCGGGCAGGTGAACGGGTGGGAGCGGCCGAACTACTACGGGCCCTTGGATGCCCCCGACAGCTTCGACCACGACGCCCGCAGCTTCCGGCGTGGCGGCTGGTGGCAATACGCGGTGGACGAGGCCAGGGCGATCCGGCAGGGCGTGGGCCTGATCGACGCCACCGCCTTCACCAAGCACGTGGTCAAGGGTCCGGGCGCCACCGCCTTCCTCGACTGGTTCACCTGCAACAAGCTGCCCGGCATCGGGCGCATCAACCTGACCTATGCGCTGACCAGCGCGGGCACCACGCGCACCGAATACACCATCGTGCGGCTGGCCGAGAACGAATACTATCTGGTCAGTGCAGGCGCCTGGACCGCCTATGACGCGGATTTCCTGCGCAAGGCCGCCGAGGACAAGGCCCCCGACTTCGGCTATATCGAGATCCAGGACGTCACCACCCAATGGGGCGTCTTCGCCATCGCCGGGCCGAAATCGCGCGACGTGCTGAACGAACTGGTGAAGGACGCAGACCCCGCCACGGTGCTGGGGAACAAGCGGTTCCCGTGGCTCACCTGCCGCAACATCGAACTTGGGATGTGCCCGGTCCGCGCGATCCGCGTGGCCTATACGGGCGAGCTTGGCTGGGAACTGCATCATCCGATCGAGATGCAGACCTACCTCTGGGATCAGCTGATGGCGGCGGGCGAAAGGCACGGGCTGAAGCTGGTCGGCGCGCGCGCGCAGAACTGGCTCCGGCAGGAGAAATCCTATCGCGCCTTCGGCACGGAACTGGGCCGCGACGCGACGCCCCTGGAGGCCGACCTGCCGCGCTTCGTCGATCTGTCCAAGGACTTCCACGGCAAGGCCGCGATGGAGGCCACGGGCATCCGCTCGAAATGCGTGACGCTGCTGATCGACGGCCCCGAAGACGCCGATCCCTGGGGGCGCGAGGCGCTTTACGATGGCGACACGCGCGTTGGTCGCCTGACCTCGGGCGGCTATTCGGTGGTCTTCGGCAAGTCGATCGGCATGGGCTATGTCAGGCCCGACCTGGCCCAGCCCGGGACCCGGCTGAAGGTCAGGATGCTCGACCGGCTCTGGGACGCCGAAGTGGTCCAGGACAGCCCCTACGATCCGAAGAACGAGGTCATCCGCAAGGACGGCTGAGACCGCGGGGCAGGGCGGCCTATTCGGCCGCCTTCGCCCCCGCCCCGGCAAGTTCGTCATAGCAGGCCAGCGCCTTCGCGGCATACATCAGCGACGGCCCGCCGCCCATCTGGATCGCCATCGCCAGCACGTCGCCCACCTCGGCGCGTGTCGCACCGGCCTTGACCAGAGCATCGACATGCAGGGTGATGCAGGGCTCGCACCTGTCCGCGATGGAAATCCCCAGCGCGATGAATTCCTTCACCTTGTAGTCGAGGGTTCCGCCCTCCTTCACCGCCTTGCCCAGCGCGCCGAAGGCCTGCGTCGCCTGCGGGATGGCACCGTAAAGCGCGCGCAACTCGTTGCGGGTGGCCGCGATCTTGTCACTGTAGTCGGTCATCTGCCGGTCTCCTGTGCCTCGGGGTGCCGGCAGCAAAGACAGGGGCCGCGCCGCGCGTCCTTGATCCTGATCAGATCGGCGCGCGCGGCCTCACCAGGCGCGCGCCACGATGGCCAGGTTGTTCGCGGGCATCTCGATCACCTCCGCGATCTCGAGGCCGGTTTCCTGGATCCAGTCCATGGTGTCGAAATCGTCCTTGTAGCCGATCAGCGGGTCCGCCGCGATCAGGCTGGCGTGAAAGGCGCGGTCGCCGTCCGAGGTCAGTTCGTCCGCGCGCTTGAACGGGCCATAGACGACGAAGCGCCCGCCCGAGCGCAGCGCCTGCGCCACCTCGCCCAGAAGCGCGCGCGTCTCCGCGACCGTGATCAGGTGCAGCAGGTTGATCAGCACGATCAGGTCGGCGGAATGGGCCTTGCCCCAGCCGGGGGTGGTGACGTCGATCTCGACCGGCGGGCGCAGGTTGGGCAGGCCCGCCTCGGCGACATAGGCCGCGATCGAGGCCCGCCGCCGGGCGTCGACCTCGCTCGGTTGCCAGGTCAGTCCGGGCAGGGCGGCGGCGAAGGCCACCACGTGCTGGCCGGTGCCGCTGGCCAGTTCCAGCGCCGCGCCCGTCGCCGGGGCCACATGGCGCAACAGGTCGGTGATCGGGCCCTGGTTGCGCTCGGCGGCGGGGGCGACCAGCTTGTCGCCCTCGCCCGGCTGGGCCACCGAGGCGATCGCGGGCAGGTCGCGGGCATGGGTCATGGCGTGGCCTCCTCCAGGCGGTCCGTCGCGGGCGGCGGGGTCTGCGACAGGGCGGTGATGCGCGCATGGAGCGCGTCGTCCATCGGGAAGGTCATCGCCGCCAGCGACGGTGCCAGCTGGTCTGCCGACCGGGCCGAGACGATGGGGCAGGGGCCGCAGGGATGCCGCGCGGCCCAGGCCACCGCCAGCGTCGCCGGCTCGGTCCCGAGCTCCCGCGCCAGGGCCGCCAGGTCGGCGGCGGTGCGATGCATCCAGTCCTGCCCATAGCGCCTGGCATAGCGGGGGTCTTCCGTCAGCCGCCCGGCGCCGCCGCCTGCCACGTATTTGCCCGTCAGAAGCCCGCCGCCCAGCGGCGAATAGGGAAAGACCGCCAGCCCCTGGTCGGCGGCCATCGGCAGGAGCTCGACCTCGGCCTGGCGCTTGACCAGGCTGTACATCGGCTGGATCGCGTCGATCCTCAGGCCGAAACCCGCCGCGACCCACTGCGCCTTCATCACCTGCCAGGCGGCGAAGTTCGACAGGCCCACGTGGCGGACCTGCCCCGCCTCCTTCATCCGCGCGAACCACTCGAAGGTCTCGGCCAGGTCGGTGGCGGGGTCGAAGCGGTGCAGGTAGAGCAGGTCGACCCTCTCCATCCGCAGCCGCCTGAGGCTGGTCTCGAACTGCGCGCGCAGGTTCGCCGCCCCCGCCCCGCCGGAATAGCCGACCTTGGTCGCGATCAGCAGCCGGTCGCGCTCGGGCCCCGCGAAGCGCCCGGTCAGGGTTTCGGACGCCCCATCGGTATAGAGCCAGGCGGTGTCGAAATGGGTGATGCCCGCCGCGCGCGCCGCGTCGAACATGGCGCGCGACTGGCCTTCGTCCGCGCGCCCGCCGAACTGCATGGTGCCGAAGGTCAGGCGGCTGGCGGGGGTGCCATCGGGTGAGGTCAGCTGCGTCATGGCCCAAGGGGTGCCACAGCGGCCCCGCCCTGCGCAACGGGGGAAATGCGGCCCCGCGCAGCTCAAGGGGCCCGCGCTCTCGTCACAAGCTTGCGCTTATGCGGCCCGGGATAAGCCCGCCGCCCCTGTCGCGGCATCCCCGAACGCGCCAGATGGGACCAGCGGCGACACGGTATCGCCGGCAACCCGCACCGACTCTCCGGTGCCCCGTGAAAGGACAAGACAGATGCGCAAATTCGCCCTGATCGCCCTGATGGCGTTCGCAACCCCCGCCCTGGCCGAAGACGTGACCATGGACAGCGTCCTCGGCAAGACCCTGCAGGAGGTCCAGGCCTCGCTCACCGCCATGGGCTACGAAGTCCGCAAGGCCGAGATGGAAGACGGCAAGATCGAGGTCTACTTCGTACGCGACGGCAAGATGGGGGAAGTCTACGTGAACCCCGAGACCGGCGCGGTCACCAAGCTCGAGATCAAGGGCTGACCATGCAGGCCGCTCTGCAACGGACCCGCGGGCGCGCAGGCGCCCGCGAGGTGGCCGTCTGGGACCCGCTGGTCAGGTTGATCCACTGGTCCCTCGCCCTCGCCATCCTTCTGAACGCGACCCTGGTCGAGGACGAGAGCATGGCGCATGAATGGATCGGGTATGCCGCGCTGGGCCTCGTGGGCCTGCGTCTCGTCTGGGCCCTGGTGGGGCCGCGACACGCGCGCTTCTCGAGCTTCCCGCCCAGCCCGGTCCGCGCGATCGGCCACCTCCGAGCGATCCTGGCGGGCGACCGCAGCGTCCACCTGTCGCACAATCCGCTGGGCGCGCTGATGGTCTACAACCTCTGGGCCAGCGTCATCGCGATCGGCGTGACCGGCCACATGATGACGACGCCCGCCTGGTTCGGCGTCGAATGGGTCGAGGAGGCGCACGAGGCGATCTTCGCCTGGCTGATCTTCTCGGTCGCGCTGCATGTCGCCGGGGTCGCATTGGAAAGCTGGCGTTCGGGTGTCAATCTGGCGCGCGCCATGCTAAACGGGCGCAAGACCATCCCGGAAGGACGTGACCTGCCATGAGGCTGCGGTTCTGGCCCGCGAAAACAAGGGAAAGGCGCGCAACCGTGCTTGCGGGCCTTATCCTTGTGCAGGCCCTCTGCGCGCTCTTCTTCATCGGCGACGTGATCGAGGATTTCCGCCTGCTCGGAGACCCGGACAATCCGCATCTCCTGCTCGAAGCCCTGGCGGCCCTGGCCCTGATCGGCGGCGTCATCTTCCTGATGATCGAATTGCGCGGGCTTCTGGCGCGGATGTCGGACATGGAGACCGGGCTCGAGATCGCCCGCGGCCATCTGGCCGAAGTCATCGCCCGGTTCTTCGACGACTGGTCCCTGACCGCGGCCGAACGCGACGTGGCCCTGATGATCCTGAAGGGCCTCGACAACGACACGATCGCGCAGGTCCGCAAGACCGCCCCCGGCACCGTGCGGGCGCAGACGACCAGCATCTACGCCAAGTCCAACACGGATGGCCGCGCGCAGTTCATCAGCCTCATCGTCGAGGAATTGCTGGCCGGCAACGGCTTGCCGGAGGCCGCGCCCGACCTCACCGAACGCGCACAGGCCCCGGCGCGCCGCCTGCCCGAAAGAACCGGCTGACACGCGCCGCCGGGGCTTCGGGGGTCGCCGCCCGGTCATCAGATCTTCACCAACCGGTCGCAAAGCCGTAATCCATGGGCATTACCCGTCGGTCACATTCAACCCCGCACGGAGCCTGTCCGATGAAGCCGTCCCTGACTTCCGCCCTTGTCCCGGTCCTCTGCCTGCCGCTCGCCTCGGCCGCACTGGCGGGCGAGACCGTCTTTCCCGCCCGCCTCGCCGGTCACGCGGTCATCCCCGCCCATTCCCTGATCGCGCCGCCCGCCGACGCCCCCCGCGACGCCTGGATCAGCGGCAAGTTCATCTCGGGCCGCATCGAGACGCCCATGAGCGTCGAGGGCACGACCGGCGGCCTGCACGGCAATCGCGGCACGGGACTGCATTACCCGTTCATCGGCCAGCCGCTGCAGGGCTTTTCCGGCTTCGCCATGAACCGCGCCCCCGACGGCGCGATCTACGCGCTGACCGACAACGGCTTCGGATCGAAGGCGAACAGCCCCGACGCGCTCTTGTTCTTCCACCGCATCGCGCCGGATTTCGAGGCCGGAACGGTCGACGTCCGCGAGACCGTGTTCCTCAGCGATCCGGACCACGTCGTCCCCTTCCGCATCGCCTACGAGGGGACCGACAGCCGCTACCTGACCGGCGCCGATTTCGACCTCGAGAGCATCCAGGTCATCGGCGACACCGTCTGGATCGGCGAGGAATTCGGCCCCTACATCCTGCGCGCCACGAAGGGCGGCGTGATCACGGGCGTCTTCCCGACGATGCTGGAGGGGGCCGAGCTGCGCAGCCCCGACCATCCGTCCGTCCGCGTGCCCGCCGCCGCCGGCAAGGACTGGCGCGTGCCGCGTTCGGGCGGGTACGAGGGCATGGCCCTGCAACCCGGCACCGGGCTTCTGTGGGGGATGCTGGAGAAACCGATCCTGAACGCCGAAGGGGCAGAGGAAGGCAGCTTCCTGCGCGTGATGGCCTTCGACCCGGCGCAGGCCGCGTGGACGGGCGACAGCTTCAAGTTTGCCCTCGCTGAAGGGGCCACCGCCATCGGCGACTTCAACTTCATCGACGAAACCCGCGCCCTGGTCATCGAACGCGACAACGGCGAGGGCGATCCGTCGCTGAAATGCGAAGGAGCACCCCAGCCCGACTGCTTCCCCAACCCCGCGATGATCAAGCGCGTGGTCCTGATCGACACCGCGCAGGTGGACGCCGAAGGCTTCGTCCGCCGCATCGGCCATGTCGACCTGATGGACATCGCCGACCCCGACGGAGTGTCGCGGCTGGAGACGGTCGCGGCCCGCGACCTGACGGGCCGCTTCACCATGCCCTTCTTCACGATCGAGGACGTGATGGCCGTCGACGACACCCACATCCTGGTCGCCACCGACAACAACCTGCCGTTCTCCTCGGGGAGGCAACTGGACGCCGCGATGGACAACGAATTCGTGCTGCTGCGCGTGCTCGAGATGCTGTCGGCAAGGTGAATGCGTAACGAGTGAGGGAAGGCCCCGCCGGGAGGCGGGGCTTTTTTGTTC
>SBFT01000091.1 GCA_006227805.1 Paracoccaceae bacterium | reverse complement strand
GCCACGCCACATAGCCGCGAAGGAGGCCCAAGGCAATCAGGGCGATCAGAGGGCGACGATCGCCTCGATCTTGGGCAATTCCGCCAGGACCTTGCGCAGGTCGGCGCAGGCGGGATCGTCCGGGTCGGGGCGGTTCAGCCCGCGCAAACGGTCCGCCAGCCCGCGTTCCGGCTGGATGAAGACGCTGGCCTCCTGCGTGTCGCCCGCGTCGGCGTTCCCCTCGCCTTCCAGCGAGCCGCCGCACAGATAGCGCCGCCCGCCCCTTTCGGCGCGGAAGAACCAGCCCCAATCCTCGTCCCGGACCGGACCGCAGGCATAGCCCTGCCGTTTCAGTCCGCTGCGCACCGCCTGCATGAGAGAGCGGCCCGAGACGCCCGTGAGGGTTTGGTCCATGTCGTCGCGGGCATCCGTGTAGCCGTGGCAATCGAATACAAAACGCATCATTTCCCCCTTTTGGTTAATGAGGACACAAGGGGTAGTGGTCGATTTGGGCATGATTGTGTCCCAGGGGACGAGACGGGGGCGGATCGGCAATGCGCCGCCGCCGCCGGCAGAATTCTGCCGATTCGACCGGTTTCGGGGGTTGTGCGGGGTCACATGACGGGCTCGGCGTCCTTTCGCAGGTCGTCCCGGGTCATGGCCCGGCAGATCAGGTCGTGCAGGTCGCGGCCCGACAGGGCCAGCGGATCGCGGCCACCCGTCAGGCCGCCGCTGCCCGGCAGGAACCGCATCCCCGCCATCGTCCAGTCGGTGAAGGCGCGCGCCTCGATGTCGCGGAACAGCGCCAGGGTGAAGTTCAGGTGGCGGGTGTCCTGCTGGATCGTGCCGATCACGTGGCTCAGCACGTTGCGCGGCCCCTCCAGCAGCTGGAAATAGAAGATGTCGTCCAGCACCAGCGCGCCGGTCACGCCGAGCGCCGCATTGTTCCGGCGCGAAATCGCCAGGATGTCCCCGAGGTCGCCGCCACGGGGGTTGCGCGGGGTCGAGAAATAGACGGCTTGCGTAAGGAGCATGGGCGACCAAACCGGCACGGGATGACCCCGCCAGTCTGACGCGCAGAGATTAAAGGAAGGTTCAGGCCTGGCGGTCCGCGGGATCGGCCAGCGGATCGGGCGCGGGGTTCGCCCCGCAGACCAGGACCGCCACGCGTTCGCCGGGCGCGGGGCGATAGGCCCCCGACATCAGCGCCGCCAGCGCCGCCGCACCTGCGGGCTCGACCAGCTGGCGCAACTGCCGCCACAGGTGGCGCCGTGCCTCGGCGATGGCGGTGTCGGTCACCAGCAGGGACCGCACGCCCGTCCGCTGCGCCAGGTCGAAACAGATCGACCCGATCCGTTTCGCGCCCAGCGCATTGGCGGCGATCCCGGACACGTCCACGTCGACGGGCGCGCCCGCCTCCAGCGCCGCGTGCAGCGCACAGGAGGTTTCGGGTTCCACCGCGACGATCCTGCGCGCGGTTCCGGTCCAGGCCATGGCGCCCGCCAGCAGACCGCCGCCGCCCACCGCGATCAGGACGGTGTCGGCCTCCAGCCCCTGCTCGTCCCACTCGGCCATCAGCGTGCCCTGCCCCGCGACCGTGCCGACGGCGTCATAGGCATGGACCTGCATCGCGCCGGTCTGCGCCTCGAACGCGAGGGCCGCGTCAAGCGCATTGGCATAGGCGCCCGGCACCACGCGGCATTCGGCGCCGGTCTCGCGGATCAGGGCGATCTTCGAGGGCCCCGCCATCTCGGGGACGAAGATCGTGGCGGGATGGCCCAGCGCGCGCGCCGCGAAGGCGACCGCCGCGCCGTGATTGCCGCCCGAGGCCGCGACGACGCCCGCCGGGGGCACGTCCGAGGACAGCAGCGTGTTGAACGCGCCGCGGGTCTTGAAGCTGCCGGTATGCTGCATCTGCTCGAACTTCAGATCGACGGGCAGATCGAGGCCGATCGCGGCCTGCATCATGACCGGCGTGCGCCGGACATGACCCGCGATACGCTCTGCCGCCTGCGCGATCTGATGTTTCCAGTCCATCCCGCCGTCCTTCCCATGGCGTTAACCCGGCAGACCCTATAGGTGTTTCACCGACGCCCACAAGACGCGAGAGACCATGTCAGACACCCGCCAGAGCCGCTTCCGCGACGCCCTTGCCGACAAGATCGCCGCGGGCGAGCTTCCGGATACCCCGCAGACCCGTTCGCGCTCCTACCGCCTTGCCTTCGCCGACGAGGATTTCCTGGTCCGCGACGAATTGCGGCCCGTCCGCCTGCAACTGGAACTCCTGAAGACCGAGATGGAACTGACGGAACGCGGGATCGAAAGCACCATCGTGCTCTTCGGCGGCGCGCGCATCCCCTCGCCCGCGACGAAGGACAGGGCGCGGACGAAGACGCTGGCCGAACTCTCCCGCTATTACGACGAGGCGCGGGAATTCGCCCGGCTGATGACGCTGAAATCCAGGGAATCGGGCTGTCGCCAGAATGTCATCGCCACGGGCGGAGGCCCCGGCGTGATGGAAGCGGGAAACCTGGGCGCGCACGAGGCGGGCGGCATCTCGATCGGTCTCTCGATCGTGCTGCCGCATGAGCAGGCGCCGAACGGCTATGTCACGCCGGACCTCAGCTTCAACTTCCACTATTTCGCGATCCGGAAGATGCACTTCCTGATGCGGGCCCGCGCGATCTGCGTCTTTCCGGGCGGCTTCGGCACGCTGGACGAGATGTTCGAGAGCCTGACCCTGATCCAGACCGGACGGATGGAGCGGGTGCCCTTCCTGCTCTTCGGACGCGCCTTCTGGGAAAAGGTGATCGACTGGCACGCGCTGGCCGATGCCGGCACGATCTCGCCCGAGGACCTGGACCTCTTCCGCTTCGTCGAGACCGCCGCCGAGGCGATGGCCCTCATCGACAACTGGGAACCCGCGCCGGCGCGGGACAGGATCCCGGGCCGCTGAGGCGCGTCAGGCGAAATCGGCGGGAAGGACGCCCAGCATCGTGCCCTGGGGCAGCTTGGTCACGACCTGGCGGCCGCCCTCGTCTCGCACGCCGTATCCGTATCCCATGACGCGGAAGCGCCATTCGCGCGGCGACAGGGCGCGGCGGCGCTCCTGCGCGAGGAAGTCGAGGACCGAGGCCTCGATCATCGGGGTGCCTGTATCTGCGCTCAACATGTCCTGCTCTCCCTTGCGTGGCAGTTGTTCATGTCGAGGAAACTGATTGTTGATCGGGGCGGGAATTTCGCAACAAAAAGGAATTTTCGAGGCCACTGTTTCCGTCCGTCGGGAGGGTGCGCAGGTCCTGCGGTGCATGTCCGGACGCGCGCGGGCGCGCGCGAACGGCGCCCTGTCTTCCTCTCGCCTGAAATATCCCGGGGGTGAGGCCCGTCAGGGCCGAGGGGGCAGAGCCCCCTCAGCCGGTCGCCCCCGGCAAACCCGCTTCCGCCGCGATCTCTGCGCGCGACTTGCGCGCGCGTTCGGTCGCGGATTTCAGCTGCCCGCAGGCGGCCAGGATGTCCTCGCCCCGGGGCGTGCGGATGGGCGAGGCATAGCCCGCCTTGTAGATGATGTCGGCGAAGGCCCGGATGCGGTTGTTGGATGACCGCCGATAGGGCGCGCCGGGCCATTCGTTGAAGGGGATCAGGTTCACCTTGGCGGGAATGCCTTCGATCAGCCTGACCAGCCGCCGCGCGTCCGCGTCGCTGTCGTTCACGCCGTCCAGCATGACGTATTCGAAGGTGATCCGTTCCGAATTGGTCAGCCGCGGATAGGCGCGCAGCGCCTCCAGCAGCGTCTCGATGTTCCAGCGCTTGTTGATCGGCACCAGCTTGTCGCGCACCTCGTCCGTGGTGGCATGGAAGGACACCGCCAGCAGGCATCCGATCTCTTCGGCGGTGCGCGCGATCTCGGGGACAACGCCGCTGGTCGACAGCGTGATCCGGCGGCGCGACAGCGATATCCCTTCGCCGTCCATGGCGATCTTCATCGCGTCGCGCACGTTCTCGAAATTGTAGAGCGGCTCGCCCATGCCCATCAGGACGATGTTCGACAACAGGCGTGGCCCGTCCTCGCCTGTGCCGACACCGGGGCGGGGCCATTCGTCCAGATCGTCGCGCGCCAGCATGATCTGGCCCACGATTTCCGCCGCGGTCAGGTTGCGCACCAGTTTCTGCGTGCCGGTGTGGCAGAAGGAACAGGTCAGCGTGCAGCCCACCTGGGAGGAAATGCAGAGCGTGCCGCGGTCTTCCTCGGGGATGTAGACGACCTCGACCTCGTGGCCGCCGGCGATGCGCACCAGGTATTTGCGGGTGCCGTCGGCGCTGACCTGGCGGGTCACGACCTCCGGGATCTCGATCGTGAACGCCGCGTCCAGCTCGGCCCGGTAGGACTTGGCCAGGTTCGTCATCGCGTGAAAGTCGCGCACGCCCCACTGGTAGATCCATTGCCAGATCTGGCCCACGCGCATCTTCGCCTGCTTCTCGGGCGTGCCATGGGCGATCAGCGTCTGGCGCAACTGCTCGCGCGTGAGGCCCACGAGGTTCACCTTGCCGCCTTCTGGCAGCTTGCGGGGGATGGTCAGGACATCCTGGGTGATCGGGGCATCGGCGGGCATGGCGGGCGCGGACTTTCCAACGGGTGCGGGAACGGGGTCGGGGATGCGCCTCTATATAGGCGTTGCGGGAAATTTCAAAAGAAATCGCCGGGCACCCGCCCGGCGACATCCCGCGCTTCCTGTCGCCGTCTCAGCCCTTGCAGCGCGCTTCCGCGTCTTCCACGGCGGCGGTGAAGCCCAGGAGAGAGAACGTGTCCTGCGTCTGGGTGCCGCGGGCCGACCGCGCGGTCAGGACCGCCTGCGCGCCGCGTTTCATGGCGGCGACGATCCGGCCGTCATCGGCGGCGGATGCGGGCCAGGCCCATTCGCCATCGGTGAAGAGCTCGAACTGGTCGTCGCCGATGCGCATGTTGACGGTCGAGCCCGGCGCGAAGGGGTAGCCGCCGGTGAAGGTGACCTGACCCTGGACCTCGGCGCCCGGGCGATAGAAGACGAAGAGAAGGATCTCGCCCCGCCGCACGGCGACCACACGGCCATCGCGGGTGTTGACGCTTTCTTTCGGCGCCGACACGCCCCAGCATTCCTTGGGCTCGTTCTCGACGAAGACGCTCCAGTCGGTCTCGGCGGCGACGCGGTTGGTGCTCTGCGCCTGCGCGGAAGCGGTCGTGGCCAGTCCTGCCAGGCAGATGCCCCCGATGAGGCCCCCCATCAGGCGGGCTTTTGTCCATTGCATGTGTCCAGCCTCCAGCTGTCCTTACCTCAAGTGATCAACCCGCGCCTGCGGCCTTGTCGGCCATCTGCACATGCGGCGCCGGTTTGTGTCTCGACATCAATCACAGTAGCGTATTATCCGCCAGAAACGAAAGAGACATTGGCGGGTTTTCGCCCAGAAAAGGGGAAGGGTCCATGGGGCAGGCGGTGGCAATGGTCGATGTCCGGCGCGGCGACATCGTCGAAAGCCGGCATCTGGGACATGCGGTGATCTGCGACGAAATGGGGCAGGTCGTCCAGGCCTGGGGCGATCCTTCGGCGCTGATCTACCCGCGCAGCGCCTGCAAGATGATCCAGGCGCTGCCCCTTGTGGAAAGCGGCGCGGCCGATCGCGCGGGCCTGACGGCGGAACACCTGGCGCTGGCCTGTGCGTCGCATAACGGCGCCCGCATCCATACCGACCGCGTGACGCGCTGGCTGGCCGATCTGGGCCTGGGCGAAGGCGACCTGCGCTGCGGGTCGCACCTGCCTTACGACGAGGACCGCGCGCACGAGATGATCCGCGCGGGCGAGACGCCCTGCCAGATCCACAATAACTGCTCGGGCAAGCATTGCGGGTTCCTGACGCTGGCGCGCGACATGAAGGCGGGCCCGGAATACGTCGAGGTGGACCACCCCGTGCAGAAGGCCGCGCTCGAAGCCTTCAAGCGCACGACCGGCGAGGCCAGCCCCGGCTGGGCGGTCGACGGCTGTTCGGCGCCGAATTTCCAGACCACGCTTCTGGGCCTGGCGCGCGCCATGGCCGGTTTCGCCGCGGCAGGCGACGGGCCGAAGGCGCGCTTGCGCGACGCGATGATGGCGCATCCCGACCTTGTGGCGGGCGAAGGGCGCGCCTGCACCGAACTGATGCGCGCCGCGCGCGAACCCCTGGCGCTGAAGACCGGGGCGGAGGGCGTCTTCACCGCGATCCTGCCGGGACGCAGGCTGGGCCTCGCGCTGAAGATCGCCGATGGGGCGACGCGGGCCAGCGAATGCGCGACGGCGGCGATCCTGGTGGCCCTGGGCGCGCTGGAGCGCGACCACCCGGCGACGAAGAAGCGCCTCGACGCGCCCATCGTCAGCCGCCGGGGCATCCCCGCGGGGCGGATCAGCGCGGCGGAAGGCTTGATCAGCGGCTGAGGACCTGCGCGATCACGTCATAGACCAGCCTGATGCGCCGGTTCGTCTGCAACTCGGCATGGCTGACCAGCCAGGTTTCGGCGACGAAGGGCGGGAATTCGGGCAGGACGATCCGCGCCTCGGGGATCAGGGCGGCCATGTCGGCCGTCAGGATGCCGATGGCGTCACCGCTGCGCACCGCCTCCATCAGCACCATCGCGTTGTCGGAACTGACCTGCACGTTGCGCCGGGTCAGCACCAGCCCGCGCGCGGACATCTCGTGGAAGAACCGCTCCATCGGTTCGAAGGCGGCGAAGAGGATGCGGCCCAGGTCGTGCAGGCCCTCGGGCAGGCCGAAGCGGTCGATGTAGACCGGCGTTGCATAAAGCCGCGCGTGATCCTCGCGCAGGCGGCGGGCGATCAGGTCGGGTTGCGTGGGCCGCACGTGGCGCAGCGCGATATCCGCCTCGCGCCGCCGCAGATCGGCCAGGTCGTTCGACGCAACAATTTCCACGCTGATCCCCGGCGCGATCTGGCGCAAGGGCGTCAGGATGCGCGGCAGGACATGCACCGCCATCACGTCGCTGGCCGAAATCGTGACATGGCCTTCGACCGCCTGCGCCTGACCCGTGGCCGCCAGCGAAAAGCCCTGCGCCGCTTCGCCCATCCGGCGCACATGGGCCAGGAGGTCGCGCCCGGCTTCCGTCAGCGTCATCGCGCGACCCGTGCGCGCAAACAGCGTGACTCCAAGGCCCTCTTCCAGCGCGGCCACCTGGCGGCCCAGAGTCGGCTGGGTCATCCCCAGCGCGCGGGCGGCGGCGGACAGCGAACCCTCTTCCGCGGTCACGAGGAAGGCGCGGGCCTGGTTCCAGTCGAAGCGCAGCGTGGACCAATTCATACGAAAACGTATAGCACGGATACGAAAACCGGCAATTCACTTGGGTTTGCGCATGGGTGTAATCGGACTTCATTGCAACCGGAAGACGTTGAGACCATGCGAAAGGACAGGCCCCCGATGACGACCGAAGCCCTTTTCTGGGACCGCATCGCGGACAAGTATTCCCGCCAGAAGATCGGAAACCCCACCGCCTATGAACAGACTTTGGAGGCTGTGCGCGCCTATCTCTCGCCGCAGGACCACGTGCTGGAACATGGCTGCGGCACGGGGTCGACCGCGCTGATCCTTGCGGGCGACGTGGCCCGCATCACGGCCGCCGATTTCGCGCCCCGGATGGTCGAGATCGCTGAGGCCAAGCGCCGCGATGGCAACGTGGACAATGTCGAATTCCTGACCGCCGGGATCGACGATTCCCGCCTGATGTGGGTGGAACATGACGTGGTGCTGGGCTTCAACCTGCTGCACCTCGTGCCCGATCTGGATGCGGCGCTGGCGGCGATGTTCAGCCAGGTCAAACCGGGCGGTTACGTCATCACCAAGTCGGGCTGCGTGAAGGACATGAACCCCTTGCTGCGTTGGGCGATCAAGGCGATGCAGCTGATCGGCCGCGCGCCCTTCGTGCAGTATTTCACCGGCGAGGAGCTGGAATCCGCGATGCGCTGGGCGGGGTTCGAGATCGTCTCGTCCCGCGAATTCGACCGCGCCAAACACATCCGCTTCGTCGTGGCCCGCCGTCCGAAGGCCTGAGTGCAGCGCGCCGGAAAGTCTGAAACTTCCCGGGCCGGTTTCTTTCAAGGAAACCGGCTACGCGCCCAGAAACTCGGCCTTCGCATATCCTTGCAGGTAGAGCAGCGCCGTCAGGTCCCCGTGGTTCACCCGCAGATCGCATTGCGCAGCGACGGACGGTTTCGCGTGCAGCGCCACGCCCGCGCCCGCGCGGCCCAGCATGCCCAGGTCGTTCGCCCCGTCTCCTACGGCGATCACGTCGCCCTCGGAAATCCCAAGCCGCGCGGTGATGTCCACCAGCGCCTGCACCTTCGCCTCGCGCCCCAGGATGGGCCTTGCGACCTCTCCCGTAAGGGTGCCGCCTTCGGCCAGCAGGGTGTTCGCGCGGTTCTCGTCGAAGCCCAGCTTCGCGGCGATGGGTCCCGTGAAGGACGTGAACCCGCCCGAGACCAGCGCCGCATATCCCCCGTTGGCCCGCATCGTGGCCACCAGTTCAGGGCCCCCCGGCATCAGCTGGATACGCGTCTCCAGCACCTTGCCGATCACCGCCTCGGGCAGGCCCTTGAGCAGCGCCACCCGTTCGATCAGCGCGCCTTCGAAGTCCAGCTCTCCGTTCATCGCGCGGGCGGTGATGGCGCGGACGTAATCGCCCGCGCCCGCCTCGTCCGCCAGTTCGTCGATGCATTCCTGCCGGATCATCGTGCTGTCCATGTCCGCCAGCAGCATCTTCTTGCGCCGCCCTTCGGCCTTCTGCACCGCCAGGTCGACGCCCATGCCCTGAAGATCGGCCCAGACGTCCCAAAGGTTGCCGGGCTTCGCAGGCAGCGAAAACTCGGCCGCCTCGTCCATGGCCAGCCAGACCGCATCGCCCCCGCCCCAGGCATTGCGGAGGCTTTCGACCAGCGAAGGATCGAGGCCGCGCGTATCGGGCGCGGTCAGAAGCGTGGCGATGAACATGGAGGCAAGTTTCCGATGGTGAACAGGCGGTGTCGCTTTTGACGTCTCAAGCGGCGTTCTAGCCACCTTTTCCCCCTTGCGCCAGACCAAGGCCCCCCGTAATTCCGGCGGTGGGACACCCCTCCCCAACGAGGGGCGCTTATCTGGAAGGATAGCATCAATGGCTATGACCAAACCGGCCCCGCGGCCGGTCAATCCGCGGTTCTCCTCCGGCCCCTGCGCCAAACCCCCCACATTCACGCTTGACTCGCTGTCCGACGCCCCCCTGGGCCGGTCGCACCGCGCCGCCATCGGTAAGGCGAAACTGAAAGCCGCGATCGAGGAAACCCGCGACCTGCTGGGCGTGCCGGCCGAGTATCGCATCGGCATCGTACCTGCGTCCGACACCGGCGCCTACGAGATGGCGATGTGGACGATGCTGGGCGCGCGTCCCGCGGAACTGCTGGCCTGGGAAAGCTTTGGTGCGGGCTGGGTGACGGATGCGGTCAAGCAGCTGAAGATCGACGCGGTCACCAGGACCGCCGAATACGGCGAGATCGTCGACCTGACGACCGTCGACTGGGACCGCGACGTCTGCTTCACCTGGAACGGCACGACCAGCGGCGTCCGCGTGCCGAACGGCGACGCGATCCCGGCGGACCGGCAGGGCCTGACGCTGTGCGATGCGACCTCGGCCGCCTTCGCGATGGACCTGCCCTGGGACAAGCTGGACGTGACCACGTTCAGCTGGCAGAAGGTGCTGGGCGGCGAGGCAGCACACGGGATGCTGATCCTGTCACCCCGCGCGGTCGAACGGCTGGAAACCTACACCCCCGCCTGGCCGCTGCCCAAGATCTTCCGCCTGACGTCGAAGGGCAAGCTGAACGAAGGCATCTTCCAGGGCGAGACGATCAACACGCCCTCGATGCTGTGCGTCGAGGATTACCTGCAATGCCTCGCCTGGGCGCGGTCCGTGGGCGGCCTGACCGGCCTGATCGCGCGGGCGGACGCCAATGCGCAGGCGATCCACGATTTCTGCGCCGCGCGCGACTGGATCGACAACCTGGCCGCCGATCCGGCGATCCGGTCGAATACCTCGGTCTGTCTGAAGTTTACCGATCCGGCGATCAAGGACGGTGCCGCCTTCGCCAAGGCCGTCGCCAAGCGGCTGGAGGCGGAAGGCGTGGCGCTGGACATCGGCGCCTATCGCGACGCGCCTCCGGGCCTGCGTATCTGGTGCGGCGCCACGGTGGAACTGGCCGATATCGAGGCGCTTCTGCCCTGGATCGACTGGGCCTATCACGCCGAGATCGCCGCGCAGTCCCAGGCCGCGTGACCCCCAGGCCGGGCCGACGGCCCGGCCGTTTCCCCGACATGTGCAGGCCGGTCCCCAGACCGGCATTTCCCTCATCAAAGGACCAATCGACATGGCCCCCAAGGTACTCATCTCCGACGAATTGTCGGACGCCGCCGTCCAGATCTTCCGCGACCGCGGGATCGAGGTGGATTTCCAGCCCGACCTGGGCAAGGACAAGGACAAGCTGGCCGAGGTGATCGGCAACTATGACGGCCTCGCCATCCGGTCGGCAACCAAGGTGACCGAGAAGATCCTGGAAGCCGCCCCGAACCTCAAGGTGATCGGCCGCGCCGGGATCGGCACCGACAACATCGACAAGGACGCGGCCTCGAAGCGCGGCGTCATCGTGATGAACACGCCCTTCGGCAACACGATCACCACCGCCGAACATGCGATCGCCATGATGTTCGCGGTCGCCCGCCAGATCCCCGAAGCCAGCGCCTCGACCCATGCGGGCAAGTGGGAGAAGTCGAAATTCATGGGGGTCGAACTGACCGGCAAGGTGCTGGGCGTGATTGGCGCGGGCAATATCGGCTCGATCGTCTGCGACCGGGCGCGCGGGCTGAAGATGAAGGTCATCGCCTATGATCCCTTCCTGGGCGAGGAGAAGGCCCGCCAGATGCAGGTCGAGAAGGTGGACCTGGACGATCTGCTGGCGCGGGCCGATTTCATCACGCTGCACGTGCCGCTGACCGACGCCACCCGCGACATCCTGGGGCGCGAGAACCTGATGAAGACCAAGCCCGGCGTGCGCATCATCAACT
>SBFT01000377.1 GCA_006227805.1 Paracoccaceae bacterium | reverse complement strand
GCGCAGAGGGGGGCAGCGCCCCCCTCCCTTTCCTCACAGCACGATCACATCCAGCGGCGGGAACCCGTTGAAGCCCACGCTGGCATAGGTGCTGGTATAGGCGCCGCAATTGCGGATCACCACGCGGTCGCCCGCCCGCAGCGCCAGCGGCAGTTGCATGGGGCGCCTTTCATAGAGCACGTCGGCACTGTCGCAGGACGGGCCCGCAAGGATGCAGGGACCGGTCTCGCCGCCGTCATGGGGCGTGTCGATCGTGTAGCGGATCGCTTCGTCCATCGTCTCGGCCAGGCCCGAGAACTTGCCGATATCCAGATAGACCCAGCGATGCAGGTCGCTCGGCGACTTGCGCGAGACCAGCACGACCTCGGCGGCGATGTGGCCCGCCTCGGCCACCAGGCCCCGGCCCGGCTCGGCCATGATCTCGACATCGCCGAAGCGCTCGCGCACCAGCGCCAGCACGCCCGCCGCATAGGCGCGGGGCGCTTCCACCGGCTGGTCGTAGAAGGCCGGGAACCCGCCGCCGATGTTCAGCAGGCTCAGCTTGTGCCCATCGCTGCGGGCCTGGTGCCACAGGGTTGCCACCTGGTCCAGCACCGGCGCCCAGAAGCGCGCCTCGCGGGTCTGGCTGCCGACGTGGAAGGACAGGCCAACGGGCGTCAGCCCGCGCGCCACGGCGTGATCCAGGAGGCCGGGCAGGGCCTGCGGCGCACAGCCGAACTTGCGCGTGAGCGGCCAGTCGGCCTGGCAGTTCTCGACGATGATCCGCAGGTAGACGCGGGCGCCGGGGGCATGTTCGGCGATCTTGTCCAGCTCTTCCGCCGCGTCGGCGGCGAAGAGGCGCACGCCCGCGCGCCAGGCATGTGCGATATCGGCCGGCTTCTTGATGGTGTTGCCGAAGGAAATCATCTCGGGCCGCGCGCCGGCGGCAAGGCACATCTCGATCTCGGCGCGGCTGGCGGCGTCGAAACCCGCGCCGCGTTCGGCCAGCAGGCGCAGGATCGCGGGCGCCGGGTTCGCCTTGACCGCGTAATGGATATGCGCGCCGGCCAGTCCCTCGACGAGCGCATCGTATTGCGCGCGGATGCGCGCGCTGTCGATCACCAGCGTGGGGCGATCGAAACGGGTCCGCGCGATGAAGTCGAGGGCCGCGTCGCCGGCGGGAACAGGTGCGGGGACGGGAACGGAGGCGCCGACGGCGCCGCGTGCAAGAGCGATCATGGTCATCTCCAAAGGTACCGCCCATCGAAGGGTCGGGTGAACGATCAGAGACGTTACCGTCGCTACGTGGACGCGGATCCGAGGATCATTGCCAGAGGCGCGTGCGTTGGCGTCTGAAGCCGGTCACATAAACAATCCCGCCCCGCGATCAAGACCTCTCTGCGCCTTTTCGAAAAAATTCTGCGCGCGGGCCCGCGATCTGCGGATTTGCAACAGGATGGATCGGCCCGGCTGCCCCAAGCCCTTGTTTCGGCTTGGATTTGATCAAAAAACCCCGGGTCGTTTCCGGCCCGGGGTCCTGCGTTCATGTCTCTCGCACGGCGCTCAGCGGCGGCGGCGGGCGCCGTCATCCTCGTCGTCGTCATCGTCGTTGTCGGGCAGGTTGAAGAAGCTGTCGGCATCGACCAGCAGGTCTTCCTCGTCATCCTCGTCCACGTCCTTGGACCCCGACAGGGTGAAGGTTTCCAGCCCCTCGATCGCGGTCGGGATCCGGGGCTCGGACGGATCCATGCCCAGGCTCTGCTCGGTCGAGACCAGCTTGCGGCGTTCGTCATCCGACATGATCGGGCCATCCTTGGCCTTCTTGGCGGCGGCCTTCTGCACGGCGCTGTCGAGTTCGGTCTGCTTGCACAGGCCCAGCGCCACCGGGTCGATCGGCTGGATGTTTCCGATGTTCCAGTGGGTGCGTTCGCGGATGGTCTGGATCGTCGGCTTGGTCGTGCCCACCAGTTTCGAGATCTGGCCATCGGTCAGCTCGGGGTGGAACTTGACCAGCCACAGGATCGCGGCCGGACGGTCCTGGCGCTTGGACAGGGGCGTATAGCGCGGGCCGCGGCGCTTTTCCTCGCCGACCGAGGCCGGGTTGAACTTCAGCTTCAGCCTGTGCAGCGGATCGGCGGTGGCGCGGTCGATCTCTTCCTGGGTCAGCTGGTTGTTGGCGATCGGGTCGAACCCCTTGACCCCCACCGCCACGTCGCCATCGGCGATGCCCTGGACTTCCAGCTCGTGCATTCCGCAGAAATCCGCGATCTGCTTGAAGCTGAGCGTGGTGTTGTCGACCAGCCAGACGGCGGTGGCCTTGGCCATGAGCGGTTTGGTCATTGGTGCCTCCTTTGGCAAATCTTTCCCGTCGCCTGGAAGGGCTGTCCCGGGGCGGGACGGTTTCCGTTGTCGGGGAACTTGGCCGCTATATAGTGATCCGGCCCGAAGAAGGAAAGAGAGAATGCGCCTGGGCCTTCTGGCCGTGCTGATGTGCCTGCCCCTGATGGCGCGCGCCGAAGGGGGACGCGCGGGCGAATTCGACTATTACGTGCTGGCGCTGTCCTGGTCGCCCAACTGGTGCGCGCTGGAGGGCGACGCGAAAGGGTCCGACCAGTGCGACGCGCGCCACGATCACGGCTGGATCCTGCACGGTCTCTGGCCGCAATATCACCGCGGCTGGCCCAGCTTCTGTCCCACCGCCGAACGCCCGCCCAGCCGGGCGATGACCGCGGATATGGCCGACATCATGGGGACCAGCGGTTTGGCCTGGTATCAGTGGAAGAAACACGGCGCCTGCTCGGGTCTCTCCGCCGCCGATTACTATGCCCTCTCGCGCGAGGCCTATGGCCGCATCGTGCGACCCGAGGTCTTCCGCCGCCTGGACCGCCCCGTGCGCCTGCCGGCGGCGGTGGTCGAGGAGGCGTTCCTGAAGGCGAACCCTCAGCTGGACCGCGACGGGATCACCATCACCTGCAAGGACGGGCACATCCAGGAGGCGCGCATCTGCCTGTCGCGCGATCTCGATCCCGTTCCCTGCGGCAGGGACGTGGTGCGCGACTGCCGGTTGCGTGACGCGCTGTTCAATCCGGTGCGGTAGGACGGTGCCGGTAGGATGGGTGGTTCCGAGGCCACCGGCCTCGGGTGCACCCATCTTCCCATCGCCCCTTACGGCAGCAACACCGTCGACCCCGTCGTTTCGCGCGCTTCCAGGGCCGCATGCGCCTTGGCCACGTCCTCCAGCGGCCAGGTCTGGTCGATGCGGATCTTCACATCACCCGACAGGACCTTCTCGAAGAGATGCTTCGCCATCGCTTGGCAGGCCGCGTGATCGGCGATGTGGGTGAACAGCGTCGGTCGCGTCACCTTCAGCGATCCCTTGGGCGCGAGGATCCCCAGCGAGAAGGGCGGCACGGGCCCCGAGGCATTGCCGAAGGAAATCAGCATCCCCAGGGGCTTCAGCGAATCGAGCGATCCCTCGAACGTGTCCTTTCCCACCGCGTCCATCACCACGTCGACACCTTTTCCGCCGGTCAGTTCCCTGACCTTCTCGACGAAATTGTCGCGCCGGTAGTTGATGCAATGCGCGGCCCCGTGATCGAGCGCCAGACGGCATTTCTCGTCCGTCCCGGCGGTACCGATCAGCGTGATCCCTTCCGACCGCGCCCATTGGCAGGCGATCAGACCGACGCCGCCCGCAGCCGCATGGAACAACACCGTGTCGCCCGCCTTGAGAGGCGTCGTGCGGTGGAACAGATACTCCACCGTCATCCCCTTCAGCATCATGGCCGCGCCTTCCTCGAAGGAAATCCCTTCGGGCAGCGGGCAGACCTGTGCGGCGGGCATCACGCGGGCTTGCGCATAGGCGCCCGGGGGCATCGCGGCATAGGCGGCGCGGTCGCCGACCTTCAGATGGGTGACGCCCTCGCCCACGGCCTCGATCACGCCCGCGCCTTCCATCCCCATCGGATGAGGCAGCGTCAGCGGATAAAGCCCTGTGCGCTGGTAGACGTCGATGAAGTTCAGCCCGCAGGCCTTGTGCCGGATCCGCACCTGGCCCGGGCCGGGTTCGCCCACCGGGCGGTCCACCAGCCTGAACTTCTCGGGTCCGCCGAATTCCTCGATGATCGCCGTCTTAGCCACGTTGTCTCCCCTTTTCG
>SBFT01000325.1 GCA_006227805.1 Paracoccaceae bacterium | reverse complement strand
AAGGACATCTTGTTGCCCGGCGCATAGCCCTTGGGGTTTTCCAGGAAGGCATAGAGGTTTTCCGGCGTCCAGGCGGTATCGGCCATGCCCTTGAGCGCATCGGAATAGCCAAAGCCCGCCGAGGCCGCCTTGGCGCGGTCCACCACGCCGTTCAGATGCGGGCCGGTGCCGTCATTGCCGTCGATCTTGTGGCAGGCCTTGCACTTGGCAAAAACCTTCTCGCCCGCAGCGGCATCGGCGGCTGCATACAGCGTGGCGAAATCCACCGTTTCCTCGGCGGTTTCGGTCTCTTCCGCGCCAGTGTCGATCACATAGGCCTGCGCATGCTCGCCATCCCCATGGCCGCCGCCGGTATGATACAGCCCTTCGGCCGCCCAACCGCCCAGCAGGAACACCAGCAGCGATCCGCACAACGCGCCGCCGGCCTTGGTGATGGTCATCGTGTCGAACATGGCGCGTCTCCGCTTTCTCTGGTTCCCCGCGCGGGCTATAGCCGCTTCCCCTGCCCCGTTTCAAGGTGTAGAGGCGCGACAAGACGCCATAAGGCTGTCAATTTCACGGGAAGGACCGCCGCCATGACCGGACCCATCGCATTCCAGGGCGAACCCGGGGCCTATTCGCATCAGGCTTGCGTGCAAGCACGTCCCGGGATGGAGGTGCTGCCTTGCGCCACATTCGAGGATGTGGTCGAGGCCGTGCGCAATGGTACCGCCGAACTGGGCATGCTGGCGGTGGAAAACTCGACCTATGGCCGGGTAGCCGACGTGCATTCGCTCTTGCCCAACTCCGGGCTGCATATCGTGGACGAGGCTTTTGTCCGCGTGCACGTCAACCTGCTGGGCGTGCGGGGCGCGCAGGTGGATCAGGTGCGCGAGGCGCACGGGCATGTGGTGATCCTGCCGCAATGTGCGGGCTTCCTGCGGGCGCATGGCATCCGCGGCGTGGTCAGTTCCGACAACGCCAAGGCGGCGCGCGAATGCGCGCAAGCGGGCGACCCGGCCCGCGCGGCGCTGGCCAGCGAACTGGCGGCAGAGATTTACGGGCTGGACGTGCTGGCCCGCCACATCGAGGACCACCAGAACAACCGCACCCGGTTTCTGGTCATGAGCCGCACGCCCGACCACAGCCGCCGGGCCGAGCGCATGGTGACCACATTCGTGTTTCGCGTGCGAAACATTCCGGCCGCGCTGTACAAGGCGATGGGCGGCTTTGCCACCAACGGGGTCAACATGACCAAGCTGGAAAGCTACATGGTCGGCGGCACCTTCACCGCGACGCAGTTCTATGCCGATATCGAGGGCCACCCGGCCGATCCGGCGGTCCAGCGCGCGCTGGAGGAACTGGCCTATTTCACGACCGAGCTGAAGATCCTGGGTGTCTACCCGGCGGATCCGGGCCGGCACTGACGGGACCGTTCGCGGGTGCGGTCAGGCCATCCGCGCGTGGCGGTCCTCGATGTCCCTCGCGTATTCG
The DNA here is from genome assembly GCA_006227805.1 of Paracoccaceae bacterium. Classification (GTDB taxonomy): domain Bacteria; phylum Pseudomonadota; class Alphaproteobacteria; order Rhodobacterales; family Rhodobacteraceae; genus JAGYKE01. Next base: position 2,697 of record SBFT01000325.1, on the reverse strand, counting down.
GCGACGCGCAGCTTGAACCGCTTGGTCAGGTTCGACTTGGCCAGCTTCATCGACTGCACCAGCAGGCGCGCGCCCAGCGTCGTCGGCTTGACCTCGAACACCACCGAAATGCGGGTCCGCCCGGGGGACAGGGCGACCAGGTCGACCGCGGTGACGGCGTTCATGCCGCCGGCCACGCTTTCGAAGACCATGGTGTGGGGCGCCTCGTAGACCGTCAGTTCGACATGCGCGCGGCGCTGTTTGCCCCGAAGATCAAACGTCACTTCCCAGGCCTGTCCGACATGGGGCGCCACATGATCGCCCAGTCTCTGGATTTCCGCGCCGCGACGGATGGCCGAACGCTCGAAAGCCTCGAACTCGGACAGGATCCCGAAGACCCGCGCAATCGGGACTTCGACATCTTCCTTGCTGGAGAACTTCATCTACTCGGCCTCGCTGAGATCAGCGTCACAAGGCCGGAGTCTGACGTCAATCCAGCCGGTCCGCAAGCCAGTTGCGGATCAGGAAATGCGCGATCGCGCCCTTGCGCGCCGGTTTCAGGACCGGGTGGCGGCCCGCGAAGGCCTCCATCATGTCCGAGCGGCTGACCCACATCGCGTCCTCGATCTCGGCGGGGTCGATGCGGATCTCGCGGCTCAGCGCCTCGCCCCGGCAGCCGAACATCAGCGACGCCGGGAAAGGCCAGGGCTGGCTCGACAGGTATTCGACCGCGCCGACGCGGACCCCGGTTTCCTCGAAGACCTCGCGGCGCACGGCGGCCTCGAGCGTCTCGCCCGGTTCGATGAAGCCCGCCAGCAGCGAATACATCCCCTCGGGCCAGCCGGGAGAACGCCCCATCAGGACCGAGGACCCGTGCGTGATCAGCATGATGACGACCGGATCGGTGCGCGGAAAATGATGGCTGCGGCAGGCCGGGCAGGTGCGCTGCCAGCCGGCCTGCACCAGGTCCGTCCCGGCGCCGCAGCGGGCGCAGTGGCCATGGGTCTGGTGCCAGCCGATGACCGCCTTGGCGGTGGCCGCGCATTCCGCGTCGAGGCGCGACAGCCCAACCATCAGGCCGCGCAATTCGGCGAAGACCTGCGTCTCGGGCAGGGCCGGGTGGCGCTGGATGCTGGGATCGAGGAACAGACCCAGCGATTCGGCGTCGAACTGCTCGGGCTCCCAGGTCGACAGGTCGACGGCGAACAGCGCGCGCCCGTCGGGATCCAGCCCCAGGAACACCACCGCGTCGCGGGTGCCCACCTCGGCGCGGATCACGGGATGATCGAGCGGCAGCAGCGCCAGGCGGTCGCGCGCCTCGCCCTCGACCAGCGGCTTGCCCCGCCACAGGACGATCGCGCGGGCCCGGGGCTTCAGCGCGTCCAGGGCAGCGGGATCGCCGCGCAGATGCGCCGCGCGGTCCAGACCGCCGCCGCCGCCGAATGTCACCTCTTCCGCCTGTTTCACGTCCGCGCTCTCCCCCCATATCGGTGACGCAGGCTTGGCACGACCGGGCCATGGATACAATATCGCGGCCGCAGCATCGACTTCGGCGAAATTCACGCTAGGGTTGATCCCGATCCGGTGCGGCGATCTCCGCATCCGAGAGGGGAATGGACGAGATGCCGGCGAAGGACGGGGACCGGGCGGCGCCAGGCGCCACCACGCGCCTGAGGGTGCTGGCCACCAGCGATCTGCACATGACGCTGCGCGGTTTCGACCATTATGCGGATGCACCCGCCGATGGCGTCGGTCTGACCAGGCTTGCCACGCTGATCCGGGCGGCGCGCGCCGAAGTGCCGGAGGCGCCGACGCTGCTGGTGGACAATGGCGATTGCCTCCAGGGCACGCCCATGGACACCCCCGCCCTGACCGAGACGCGGCATCCCCTGATGCAGGCCTTCGAGGCCCTTGGGTATGACGCGATCGGATTGGGCAACCACGACTTCAACTTCGGGCTCGATGTGCTGGACCTGGTGCTGGGCGATGCGGCCTGCCCGGTCCTGTGCAGCAATGCCCGGCGCACCGATGGCGGGCCTTTCGCGGCGCAGCCCGGCGTGATCGTGACGCGCGACACGGGGCAGGGTCCGCTGCGCATCGGCCTCCTGTCGGTCCTGCCGCCGCAGACGGCCATGTGGGACGCCGAGATCCTGCAAGGCCGGCTGGCGGTCGAGGACATGGTGCCCGCCGCCGCCCGCAGCGCCGCCGCCCTGCGCGCGCGGGGCGCCGATCTGGTCATCGCGCTGGCGCATACTGGCCTGGGCGAGGCAAGGGCGGTCCCCGGCCAGGAAAACGCGCTGATCCCGCTGGCGGGTCTGGAGGGGATCGACGCGCTGATCGGCGGGCACACGCATATGCTTCTGCCCGATGGCGATGGCGGGGACGCGGTGTCGGGCAAGCCCGTCGCGATGCCCGGCGCGGGCGGGTCGCATCTGGCGGTGATCGACCTGGACCTGGCCCGCGATGGGGACACCTGGCGCGTGGCGCGGTCCGACAGCCACCTGCGGGCCCGCCTTGGTGTGGCCGAGGATCCCGAACTCCTGGCGATCAGCGACCGCGTGCACGCGCGGACCCGCCGCCTGCTGACGCGGCCCATCGGTCAGAGCCCCTGGCCGCTGCACAGCTATTTCAGCCTCGTGGCGCCGTCTGCGGCGCTGGCGGTCGTGGCCAAGGCGCAGGCCGACGCGATCCGGGCCACCGGACAATGCGACCTGCCCC
>SBFT01000224.1 GCA_006227805.1 Paracoccaceae bacterium | reverse complement strand
GCCGAGAACAGGAGCTTGCCCGAGCTGTGCGTCTTGCCGCGGTCGTGATCGAAGAACACGCCCGGCGAACGGTGCAGCTGGGATACGATCACGCGCTCGGTGCCGTTCACCACGAAGGTGCCGTTGTCGGTCATCAGCGGCAGTTCGCCGAGATAGACCTCCTGCTCGCGGATGTCCTTGACGGGCTTCGGCGTGCCGGACGCCTCCTTGTCGTAGATCACCAGGCGGACCTTGACGCGCAGCGGCGCCGAATAGGTCAGGCCGCGGACCTGGCACTCCTTGACGTCGAAGGGCGGATCGCCCAGCCGGTAGCTGACGTACTCGAGCGCTGCATTGCCCGAATAGCTGACGATCGGAAACACGCTCCGGAACGCAGCGTGCAGGCCCACCTCGTCGCGGCGCCCCACGGGAATATCCGTCTGCAGGAACTTCCGGTAGGAATCCAGCTGGATGGAAAGCAGATAGGGCACCTCAAGGATGGTCGGACGCTTGCCGAAGTCCTTGCGGATACGCTTCTTCTCGGTAAAGGAATACGCCATGGGGCTCACCTTCGAGTGCGGCTCATTATCAGATGTGACCCTGCCGGGAGGGCCGAAAGCCCGGACCCAGGGGTCCGGGCGAAACCGGCAGAAACGGGAACAGGCCGGCGGCTCATGCCGCCAGCCTGCCCGATGGCACAGGCATCAATCCTGTGCGCACGCAGATCTACTTGACCTCGACGCTGGCGCCGGCCTCTTCGAGCTGCTTCTTGATGCCTTCCGCCTCGTCCTTCGAGATGCCTTCCTTCACGGTGGCGGGCACGCCCTCCACCATGTCCTTGGCTTCCTTCAGGCCGAGACCGGTGATCGTCCGGATCGCCTTGATGACGCCGACCTTGTTGGCGCCAAAGCTGGTCATGACGACGTCGAACTCGGTCTTCTCTTCGACGACGGCGGCCTCGGCCGCGGGACCCGCGGCGACGGCGACCGGTGCGGCGGCGGAAACGCCCCACTTCTCCTCGAGATCCGACACCAGCTGGGTGACCTCGAGAATGCTCATGTTGCTCAATACTTCGATGATTTCTTCACGCGAAACAGCCATTACCTGTGCTCCGATAGTACGGTGTTACCCGATGGTTGATATGAAGACCTGCCTCAGGCCGCCTGCAACTGGTCGCGCCTTGCGGCGAGCACGCGGGCAAGCTGCGCCGCGGGCTCGTTGAGGGTGCGAACCAGCTGTGAAGCGGGTGCCTGGAACACGCCGAGCAACATTGCCCGGGCCTGGTCCAGCGTCGGCAGGCTGGCGAGACGGTCGAGATCCGTGGCGGGGTACACCTGCCCACCGATCGAGACGATCCGCGTCACCAACTTGTCATTTGCTTTTGCGAAGGCCTTGAACACCCGCGCGGCGGAACCGGGGTCCTCCGTGGAGAACGCCAGCACCAACGGCCCCTTGAGCTCGTCCTTCATGCATTCGAAGTCCGTGCCCTCGAGCGCCAGCCGCGCCAAGGTGTTCTTGACCACCCGCAGGTAGACGCCGGCATTCCGGGCCTCCCTGCGCAGCGTGGTCATCTGGCCGACGGTCAGGCCCCGGTACTCAGCCGCCACGGCCGAGTGAGCGGTTGCCGCGACCGTCTTCACTTCGGCGACAAGTGTTTTCTTGTCTTCTAGCCTCAGTGCCATTTTCTACTCCTGGCCGAAAGTCCTTGATCGAGGAAACGCATCCTTGCGCCTCCAACCCTGACGGTGACCTTCACCAGGAACGCCTGACTCGGGTAACACCATCTGCGCAGGCCTTCAATTAAGGCGCGGGGAATCGACCCCGGGCCGCCTGCGGTCTCTGACGACGGCCGGCTTGCGCCGGCTCCTTGCACTCCATTGCCGCGAATCGGCGCACCGGCCAACGGCCGCCGCGACGCCCGCGCGTTCTTCCCTAGTAACTCAGCGAAGCCTGGTCCACCGCGATGCCCGGACCCATGGTCGAGGACACGGTGACCTTCTTCATGTAGATGCCCTTCGACGACGACGGCTTGGCCTTCGCCAGGTCCGCCAGCAGCGCGCCGAGGTTCTCCTTCAGCGCGTCGGGCTCGAAATTCGCCTTGCCGATGGCGCAGTGGATGATCCCGGCCTTGTCGGTCCGGTAACGCACCTGGCCACCCTTGGCATTCTTCACCGCGGTCGCGACGTCCGGCGTCACCGTGCCGACCTTCGGGTTCGGCATCAGGCCGCGCGGACCAAGGATCTGGCCGAGCTGGCCGACCACCCGCATCGCGTCCGGCGAGGCGATCACGACGTCGAAATCCAGGAAGCCGTCCTTCACCTGCTGGGCGAGATCCTCGAAGCCGACGATGTCGGCGCCGGCCTCGGTCGCCTTCTCGGCGTTGGCGCCCTGGGCGAACACGGCCACGCGGACCGTCTTGCCGGTGCCGTTCGGCAGCACGGTCGAGCCGCGCACCACCTGGTCGGACTTGCGCGGATCCACGCCGAGGTTCACGGCGACCTCGATGGACTCGAGGAACTTGGCGTTGGCCAGCTCCCGCGCCAGCGCGAGGGCCTCGTCGATCGGGTAATAACGACCGGGCTGCACCTTCTCGGCGAACAGCTTCTTACGCTTGGTCATGCGCGCCATGGCTAGAGGCCCTCCACGTTGAGGCCCATGCTGCGGGCGCTGCCCGCGATGGTCTTGACCGCCGACTCGAGATCCGCGGCGTTGAGATCGGGCATCTTGATCTTCGCGATGTCCTCGAGCTGCTGCCGCGACACCGTACCGATCTTCTTCTTGTTGGGCTCGCCGCTACCCTTGGGCAGGCCCAGCGCCTTCATCAGCAGCACCGCGGCGGGCGGCGTCTTGGTGACGAAGGTGAAGCTGCGATCACTGTAGACCGTGATCACGACGGGCGTCGGCAGGCCTTCCTCGATGCCCTGGGTGTGGGCGTTGAAGGCCTTGCAGAACTCCATGATATTCACGCCGTGCTGGCCCAGCGCGGGGCCGACCGGCGGACTCGGGTTCGCCTTGCATGCAGGAATCTGCAGCTTGATGTATCCGGTGACTTTCTTTGCCATGACTCTCTATACCTTTGATTGGGTCCAGACGCCTTGCGGCTCCCCTGCGGCTTCCATGCCTTGCGCCCCGTGGGCGCGCTCGGCCCCCTCCCGGGGCCGCGTCTTGCTCAGGCCTTCTCGACCTGGCTGAAATCCAGCTCGACCGGGGTCGACCGGCCGAGGATCTGCACGGCGACGCGCAGCTTGCTCTTCTCGTAGTTGACCTCTTCCACGGTGCCGTTGAAGTCGTTGAAGGGCCCGTCCGTGACCCGGACGACCTCGCCCGGCTCGAACAGCACCTTCGGGCGCGGCTTCTCGGCGCCTTCCTGCACCCGCTGGAGGATGGCGTCCGCCTCGCGGTCAGTGATCGGCGCGGGGCGGTCGCTGGAGCCGCCGATGAAGCCCAGCACCTTCGGTACTTCCTTCACCAGGTGCCAGGTCTCGTCATCGAGCTCCATCTGCACCAGCACGTAGCCAGGGAAGAACTTCCGCTCGCTCTTGCGCTTCTGGCCCTCGCGGATCTCCACGACTTCCTCAGTCGGCACCAGGATCTGGCCGAACTTGTGCTCCAGCCCGAAGCGCTTGATGCGCTCCTGGAGGGACTCTTTCACCTTGTGCTCGAAATTCGAGTAGGCGTGCACGACATACCAGCGCAAAGGCACGGGCTTAGCCCCCCTGTCCGGTGAGCAGCTTGACTGCCCAGACCAGGAACATGTCGAGCAGCCAGAAGAAGATGCCCATGATGATCACGAAGAAGATGATCACGAGCGTCGTTTGCCCGGTTTCCTGCCGGTTCGGCCAGACGACCTTGCGCAGCTCGATCCGGGACCCCTGGATGAAGCGCCAGAGCTCGCGGCCCACGCCGGTGGTCGCAAATACGCCCAGCGCAATCGCCAGGGAAAAGATGACCGAGGCGATCCGCAAGACCGCGGGCGCAGCCTCGTAGATGTAATAGCCGGCCACCCCACCCACTACGATCGCGATGGCGAGGACAATCTTCACCTTGTCCAGCACGCTGGATTCGGTGGATATATCTGACTTTGCGTTCATTTACCGCCGTCTAGACGCATCGGCGCCCGGGTGGGCGCCTGCGAGTTCTGGCAGGGCAGGAGGGAATCGAACCCCCAACCTGCGGTTTTGGAGACCGCCGCT
>SBFT01000114.1 GCA_006227805.1 Paracoccaceae bacterium | reverse complement strand
ATACCTCGTTCGACTTCTTCAAGCGCTGGAAGCTGTGGCTGGGCATTTCCGGCGCGATGATGGTGGTGGCCTTCGTCAGCTTCCTGCTGCAGGGGCTGAATTATGGCATCGACTTCCGGGGCGGCACCACGATCCGCACCGAAAGCGCGCAGCCCGTCGACGTGGGCGTCTACCGCGCCGCGATGGATGCGCTGAACCTTGGCGACATCACCATTACCGAAGTCTTCGACCCGACCTTCGGCCCCGATCAGAATGTCGCCATGGTGCGCATCCAGGCTCAGGACGACACCGAAGCCGTCACCCCCGAGATCATAGCCGCCGTCGAGGCCGCGCTGGTCGAGGTGGCGCCGGACATCAAGTTCGTGTCGGTCGAAAGCGTCGGGCCCAAGGTCTCGGGCGAATTGATCATGTCGGCGATCATCGCGGTGTCGCTCGCGATCTTCGCAGTGCTGGTCTATGTCTGGCTACGCTTCGAATGGCAGTTCGCGGTGGGCGCGGTGGTGGCGCTGATCCATGACGTGATCCTGACCATCGGCATATTCTCCGAGCTTCAGATCAAGTTCGACCTGGCGATCATCGCGGCTCTGCTGACCATTGTCGGTTATTCGCTGAACGATACGGTTGTCGTCTTCGACCGCGTCCGCGAGAACCTGCGCAAGTACAAGCAGATGCCGCTGGCCGAGGTGCTGAACCTGTCGATCAACGAAACCCTCAGCCGGACCTTCATGACCTCGGGCACGACCTTGATCGCGCTTCTGGCCCTGCTGGCGCTGGGGGGCGACGTGATCCGGGGCTTCGTCTTCGCGATGACCTGGGGCGTGATCGTGGGGACCTATTCCTCGGTCTTCGTGGCGACCGCGATCCTGCTCTATCTGGGCGTCAAGCGCGACTGGTCCAAGCCCACGGCGAATACCGGCAACCAATTCGCCAACATCGACGCCTGACCCGGCGTCGCCCGGGCCGAGAGGGAGTGCGCCCATGCGTCTGAACGAGGTGGTCTTCACCGATGCCAGGCCCGTCGAGGGCTATGGGCCGGGCTTCTTCCGGATCGGCGGCCGCGTTCTGGAAGGCGCGGTTCTGACCGGCCCATCGGGCACCGGCCCCTGGGGCGGGTATGAAGATCACGCGTCCCTTCTGGCGCTGGCGGGCCATGTCGATGTCCTCTTCGTGGGCACCGGGGCCGAGATCGCGCATATCCCGGCGGGTCTGCGGCAGATCCTGGAACAGGCGGGGATGGGGGTCGAAGTGATGAATTCCCCCGCCGCGGCGAGGACCTACAACGTGCTTCTGTCGGAAGGACGGCGCGTCGCGCTGGCGCTGATCCCGGTCTGACGGAGATGTCCCGGGCGATGGATCGGCGATTTGCCATTTCCGGCCTGGCGGTCATGGGTTAGACGGAAGACATGATGTTGTCCGTATCGGATCTGTCGATCGCCCGCGCCGGTCTGCCCGTGCTTCAGGGCCTGTCCTTCTCCGTGAAGGACGCAGAGGCTCTGATCCTGCGCGGCCCCAACGGCATCGGCAAGACGACGCTGTTGCGCACGATCGCGGGGCTGCAGCCGCCGCTGGAGGGCCGGATCGAGGGCGCCGAGGAGCGCGTCGCCTATGCCGCCCATGCCGACGGCATCAAGCCGACGCTCAGCGTGACCGAGAACCTGACCTTCTGGGCCCGCATCTTCGGCGCGGGCGGGATCGACGGCGCCCTGGCGGCCTATGACCTGCGCCCTCTCGCGGGACGCGCCGCCGGGTCGCTTTCGGCAGGCCAGAAGCGCCGTCTGGGTCTGGCGCGGATGCTGGTCACCGGCCGCCCGATCTGGGCGATGGACGAACCCACTGTGTCGCTGGACAAGACGGCCGTGGCCATGTTCGCCGAGGCCGTGCGCGCCCATCTGGGCCGCGGAGGCAGCGCGCTGATCGCCACCCATATCGATCTGGGGATCGACGCGCAGGTGCTGGATCTGTCCCCCTTCAAGGCCGCGCCCGGATCCATGGACGCCTTCGAGGGGGCCTTCGCGTGACCGCGCTGCTGATGCGCGACCTGGCGCTGGCGATCCGTGCGGGCGGCGGCTTCGGGCTGGGCCTTGCCTTCTTCCTGATCGTCACCGTGCTGGTGCCCTTCGGCGTCGGGCCCGACCCCGCGCTTCTGTCGCGCATCGCGCCGGGCATCCTGTGGGTGGGCGCGCTGCTGGCCTGCCTTCTGTCGCTGGACCGGCTTCTGGCGCTCGACTGGGAGGACGGGTCGCTCGACCTCCTGGCGACCGCGCCCCTGCCGCTGGAAGGGATGCTGAGCGTCAAGGCGCTGTCCCACTGGATCGTCACGGGCCTGCCGTTGGTGCTGGCGGCGCCCGTGCTGGGGGTCCTGCTGAACCTGCCCGGGCCGGGATATCTGTGGCTGACCGTGTCGCTGGCGCTGGGCACGCCCGCGCTGTCGGTGATCGGCACCTTCGGCGCCGCGCTGACGGTGGGGTTGAAGCGCGGCGGGTTGCTGCTGTCGCTCTTGGTTCTGCCGCTCTATGTGCCCACGCTGATCTTCGGGGCCGAGGTGGCGCGCCGCGGGGCCGAGGGGCTGGACGTCGCGACGCCGCTTCTGATGCTGGCGGGGATTTCGGCGGGGGTGATCGCGCTTCTGCCCTTCGCCAGTGCGGCGGTCCTGCGCGTCAATTTGCGCTAGCCGAAGTGAATTGAGAAGCCCGAAGGGAGGCACTAGATAAGCCCCATGTCGCTCTGGGAATATGCCAATCCGAAGAAGTTCCTCGCCACCAGCGAACGGGTCCTGCCGTTCTTCTGGGTCAGCGCGGGCTTATGCCTTGTCGTGGGCCTGGTCTGGGGGTTCTTCTTCACGCCCGACGATTTCCGGCAGGGATCGACCGTCAAGATCATCTACCTCCATGTTCCTTCCGCGATGATGGCGATCAATGCCTGGGTCATGATGCTGTTGGCCTCGCTGATCTGGCTGATCCGGCGCCACCATGTCAGCGCGCTGGCGGCGCGTGCGGCGGCCCCCGTGGGCGTGGTGATGACGCTGATCGCGCTGGTGACCGGGGCGATCTGGGGCCAGCCCATGTGGGGCACCTGGTGGGCCTGGGATCCGCGGCTGACCTCGTTCCTGATCCTGTTCCTGTTCTACCTGGGCTACGTCGCCCTGTGGGAGGCGATCGAGAACCCGGACACCGCCGCCGACCTGACCAGCGTCTTGTGCCTTGTCGGGTCGGTCTTCGCGGTCCTCAGCCGCTATGCCGTGAATTTCTGGAACCAGGGGCTGCACCAGGGCGCGACGCTCAGCCTCGACAAGGAAGAGAACATCTCGGACGTCTTCTACTTCCCGCTTCTGGTCTGCATCGCGGGCTTTGTCCTTCTGTTCATCGCGCTGGTGCTCTATCGCACCGGCACCGAGATCCGCGCGCGCCGCATCAAGGCGCTGCGCCTGCGCGAAAGGGCGGCGGCATGATGCCCGACCTGGGAAAATACGCCGAAACCGTTCTCTCGGCCTATGCGGCGTCGATCGTGCTGCTGGTCGCGATCGTCGTGCTGACGCTGCTGCGCGGCCGCCGGGTGCGGGCCGAAATGGAGCGGATCGAGGAGAAGGCGGGCCGCGATGGCTAGGCTGTCACCCCTGATGATCGCGCCGCCCGCGATCTTCGCGGCCTTCGTGGCCCTGGCTGCATTCGGGATGTTCCGGGAAGACCCCAACGCGCTGCCTTCGGCGCGCGAAGGGCAGGCGGCCCCGCCTGTGCAACTGACCGAATTGCCGGGCAAGGTCCCTTTCGACGACGCCACGTTGCGCGATGGCGAGGTCAAGCTGGTCAACTACTGGGCCAGCTGGTGCGCGCCTTGCCGGGTGGAACATCCCAACCTGCAGATCCTCGCCGACGAGGGCATCCCGATCTACGGGATAAACTACAAGGACGACCCTGCGAACGCGCTGAAGTTCCTCGATGAATTGGGCGATCCCTATCGCGGGATCGGCGCGGATGCGTCCGGCCGCATGGCGCTGGACTGGGGCCTGTACGGTGTCCCCGAGACCTACGTGATCGCCGGCGACGGCACGATCATCCTGCGCTTTGCCGGGCCGGTCACGCAGCGGGTGCTTCAGGACACGCTGCGCCCCGCCATCGAACGCGCCCGATCAGACTGAGCGCGCCTGCGGCGCGCGTTCCTCTTTCTGCGCGGCTGCGCCGCGGATGCGTATTGG
>SBFT01000119.1 GCA_006227805.1 Paracoccaceae bacterium | reverse complement strand
CAGACTAGGCGAAGGCGCGCGGCTTAGACAGGGCCTTGTGCAGCGCGCATTCGCGGATGGTCAGGGCCACCGGACATGCTAGGGTCGTGACCAGATGCAAGACCGAGCCCCGAGGTCGAATTGGGCACGAAACCCGCCAACCCGCTCGACGAGCTTCTGCGCGCCCGCCTGCGCATTCCGCAGGGCGCCGATTTGCGGCTGAAGGCCCTGCGGATGGCCATGCAGGGCATCGACGCGCTGAACCGGACCTTCACCGGGCAGGCCTTCTTCGCCCTGCGCGAAACCGAGGAGGTGCTCGTCGCGCTGGATGGTCGGACCGGGCCCGACCTGGTGCGCGCGCTGCTGGCGATGAAGGGCGGCACGACGATCACCGCGCATGGGCTTGCGCATGTCCCGCGCGAGGGTGCGGTCATCATCGGGTCCACCCATCCGATCGGGACCTTCGACTTCATCTCGCATGCGGGCGCGCTCCTCGATCACCGCCCGGACCTGCGGGTGGTGGCCAACCGGGAAACCGAACGCTTCCTGGGGCCCGAGCGGATCATCGCGGTGGATCTCGACCGGCGGGACAAGGTGCTGACGGCGCGCCAGACGGTGGACGGGATGCAGGCGCATCTGGCGGCGGGCGGCGCGCTTCTGGTCTTCGGATCGGGCCGGGTGCCGGGGATGCGGCAGGGCCTGCTGGTCGAGCCGCCCTGGCGGTCGGGGATCACGCGGGTTTCGGCGGCGACCGGCGCGCCGATCGTCCCGGCCTCGGCCGACATGCGCAATTCGCGGCATTACTACCGCACCCGGCGGCTGGCGCGCGTCCTCAGCGGGGGCAATGACGATTTCGCCCGCACCGTCGCGTCGCTGCGCTACGTGTCCGAGCTTCTGTCGAAGCTGGGCGGCAGCTATGAGGTGCATTACGGCCCCGCCCAGCCCGCGGGCACCGCGCCGCATGTCCTTCAGGACCTGGCGGAAGGCCTGGTGCCGGGGCTTTATCGCGGGGGCGTCACCAGTCGGGCGTCGCCACGGTGACGGGGGGCCCCGCGGCCTCGATCGCGCGGCCCGCGGCGATCAGGATGTCCTCGCGGAAGCGCGGGGCGATCAGCTGCACGCCCACGGGCCGGTCCCCCGCCTGACCCGTCGCGACCGCCAGCCCGGGCTGGCCGATCACCGGCAGCGCGCGCTGGGGCAGCTGGGCCTCGTAGACGCGGGCGAAATCGGCCTCCGAGCGCACGTCCAGCTGCTGGTCGAACGGCAATTCACCCGAAACCGGCGTCAGGATCACGGGCGTGTCGCGCAAGGCCGTCTCCCAGGCGCGCATCACGCCGGTGCGGGCCTGGAGCGCCTTCATCAGGTCCGAGAGATCGCTTTCCCCCGCATCCTGCACCATCCGGGCAAAGACGAATTGCGCGTCCGCATCGCCTTCGCGCGCCACCATCTCGGCTGCGCCCTGGCGCATCTCGGCCATCCAGAGGACGGCGTTGATCCGGGCGGCCTCGCGCATGGGCGGGCAATCGTCGATCTCGCTCACCTGCCAGCCCGCCGCGCGCAGCCTTCGGGCGGCGTCCAGAAGGGCGGCGCGGACAGGATCGGACACCGGCATCCCGTCGGGCGCCAGGCAGAGGGCCGCCCGCCTGGGGAAATCCGGTCCCTTGAGGGGCATCGCCACATGGGCGGGATCGCGCGGATCGGCGGCCGACATCGCGGCCAGCGCCAGCTCGAGATCGTCGATGCTGCGCGCGATGGGGCCCGACACCGCCATCAGTTGCGCGCCGATGAAGCGGTCGGGCGCGCTGGCGTTCCAGGCGGGCACCCGGCCCATGCTGGGGCGCAGGCCGTGCAGGCCGCAGGCATAGGCGGGATAGCGGATCGAGCCCGCGATGTCGGTGCCGTGCGCCACGGCGCAGAGCCCGGCCGCCACCGCCGCCGCCGCCCCGCCCGAGGAGCCGCCCGGCGTGATGGCGCGGTTGCGCGGGTTCAGGGTCTGGCCATGCAGGCCGTTGTTGGTGAACCAGCGCAGCGAGAAGGCGGGCGTGTTCGTGCGCCCGACGATGACGCCGCCCGCCCGGCGCAGGTTCGCCACCAGCGGGTTGTCGTCCGGCGCGATCAGGTTCTCCTGCAGGCGCAGGCCGTTCGTGGTGGCATGGCCCTTCTGGTCGACATTGACCTTGACGGTCAGCGGCACGCCCGCCAGCGGCCCCGGGTCATCGCCCCGGGACAGCGCCGCATCGACGGCGGCGGCGGCGGCCAGCGCCTCGTCCGCCATGTGCTGGACCACGGCGTTGATCGCGGAGTTCACGGCGTCGATACGGGCGAGATGCGCCCGCGCCACCTCGGTCGCCGACACCTCGCGCCTGCGCACGGCGTCGGCGATCCGGCTGGCGGTCATCTGCCAAATCTCGGTCATGTCGGATGGTCCTTCCATTTGGCCCGCACGGGCTCAGAGTGAGGCAAGGTAGCGGCAGGCCGCCAGGCTCGGGATGAAGGTATAGGCCCCGCCGCGGACCTGCACCAGCCGGGGCAGGCCGGTCAGGCGGATCGGCTCGCCCGTCTTCAGGAACAGGTCGAAATGGCTGGTCTCGGCGTCGTTCGCGCCGAGGAGGGGATCGTTCGTGCCGGTGATGTTCGGGTCCTGAAGCCCGAGGTTCAGCCAGTCGCACATGACCGCCTCGAACTGCGCGGCGAGGTTGGCGCAGAGGAAGTTGCCCAGGAGGCCGCGCCTTTCCCCATCCGGGCGCGCCGGGTCCCAGGCCGGGCCATAGGGCATGCCCCGCCGCACCAGCCGCCGCGTGTTGTTCGCGATACGCTGCACGATCGGTCCGCCGCGCGGGTTACAGCGCCGTGCATGGGCGCCGTAGGGGCAGCGCGCATGGGGGCCATAGTCGAAGTTGCTCCACTGATCCTTCGGGATCGCGGGCACGGGGTCGGGCGTGTCGGGCGAAAGCTCCAGCGGCACGCCGTTGCGCCAGCGGCCGCACATCTGCGCCGCCACCACCTCGCGCAGGGCGGCGTGGCGCGAGGGCCTGTCCCGCCAGGTATCGTTCGCGCCCATGGGCAGGAGGCGTTCGCCCATCGGATGGGTCATCAGATAGTCGGCGCTGCGGTCGAGGAAGGCCTCGAAGCCCGGGACATCCTGTTCCAGCACCCGGAAGGCGTTGAAGGCGCCCATGAAGCCCAGGTCCTTCGGCACCGCCCAGCGGACGCCTTCATAAACGCTGTCGAAGCCCAGAAGCACCGTGCCGAGCGGACAATAGGGTTGCTTGTCGGGATAGCGGCCCGGTTCATGCACCTCGGCGAAGCGCGGCTGCGAGATGTTGTCGGTATAGCCGAAATGCACCTTGTCCTTGTCGAAATTGGCCCCGTCCCTGGTGCCGAGCAGTCGGAAGGCCGCCCCGCCCGCAAAACCCAGAAGTCGGCGCTGGACCTCGTCGATCGTCGCGGCCTCGTCGGAATGGAGCGTGACGATCACGTGCAGATCGCCGGGCCTGTCGAAAGGGGCTTCCCACTTTTCGGGCGCGCTGTCGCCGATATCGCCCAACTTGGCCGCGCGGGTATGCATCCCGTCGCGGAACTCGGGCGAGAAGCCTGCCAGCTGCGCGGGCGAAAGGCCCAGCGCGCGCAGGCCCGGCGCGGTCAGGCCGAGATTGAAGCAGAATCCGGGGCGGAAGGTCCGGCCCCAATCCTCGGACGTCGTGAGCCGCGGCAAGTCCCCTGCCGTCCTGCCCGCCACCTGCCCCAGCCAGCGCCGCGCCTGCACGCGATCGGCCACGCCCAGCATCAGGTAGCGCACGCGGTTCTTCGTGTAGCCGCGCAGGATGTTGCCCTGAAGGTCCTCGCGGATCAGTTCCGTCCCCGTCACCAGCCTATCCCCAATGCCTTGCGGACCTGCGCCGCGGAAAATCCCGGATACCGTCGATAGCCGCCGCCCAGCGAAATCTGCGGATTGGCGTTCAGTTGCAGGATCAGCAGCCGCGAGAGGGCGCGCAGATCGTCGTCGTCGCAGACCTCCGCGCCGCGGTTGGCACGGTTCCACTCCACCATCAGATCGGTGGGATTGTCCGGCGCCTGATAGAGATCGTGCCGATGCACCCAGGCGATGAAGGCCTCGGGCTTCTCCTCGCAGGGGATGACGGCGTCTCCGCCCTCGATATGCGAGACGATCACGTCGAAGAGATCGCCGATGGTCGCGATGAAATCCCGGATGTAGT
>SBFT01000204.1 GCA_006227805.1 Paracoccaceae bacterium | reverse complement strand
CCCTCAGCACCGACTTCAGGTCATGCCCGCGCTTGAGGATGCGCCCGTCCATGCCGACCACCGCATACATCCCCTGCCGCCCGCGCAGCCTGGGGTGTTTCTCGATCCGGTAGAGCGGCTGTTCGGCACTGCGCCGGAAGACCGAGAAGACGGCGCAGTCCCGCAAGGCCGAGATGCCGTAGTCGCGCCATTCCCCCGCGGCGACCATCCGCCCGTAGAGGCCCAGGATCACCAGCAGCTCCGAGCGGTCGAACATCACGTCCGACGCCTGGATGCCGACTGGAAGCCCGGAGGAGGTCTGCATGTTCATCCCCTGCAGCCTTGCGCCGAATTCCGGACAAATCAAGCCTCAGCGAAAGCGTCGGGCAAGGGCGGGGTCGGGGGCGGGGTCGGGGGCGGCCATGGGCGCGGGATCGTCCATGGGCGCGTCGAGCCAGGCCTCGGCGCGCGGCGCGATGCGCAGATAGGTCCGGGCAACCGCCGCCCGGGGCCAGGCCAGGGGCGCGTCCTTCGGCATCAGTTCGGGCAGGGGTTCGCTGTGGCGCAGGACGATCCGCCGCCAGCGATGGATCAGGAGAAGGCGCGCGGCGGCGGCATCGAGCGGTTCGTCGAGGGCCGCGCGCTCCAGCACCGCAAGATCGGCGGCGAGCGCTGCGAGGGCGGCGCGGAGGTCCTCGCCCAGAAGGCTGGCACGGTAGGCGTCGCTCAGCGTGACGAGGTCGCCCGCCACCACGCAATCGGCGCCCGGCGGCACCTGGTCGGCGGGAACGAGCCCGACCTGCGGCGCAGCACCGTTCAGGCGCAGGACCAGCGCCCAGCGCGTGACAGGGGACGGGCGCGGCGGGGCGTAGATCAGCGCGGTCGCCGGGGCGAAACTGTCGAGACCCTGCGGCGTCAGCCGGTAGAGGCTGGTGCGTCCCTGGCGTTCCGCGCTGACCCAGCCGTCCCGGCCGAGGCGCGACAGCGCCGTGCGCAGCGCGCCCGGCTCGACCCCCACGCGGCCCAGCAAGGCGCCCAGACGCGCCGTCGAGATCACGCCGCCCCGGTGCTGGACCATGTCGCCGAAGACGGTGATGACCAGCGACCAGACGCGCAGGCGGCCTTCGGCATGGAGGGCGGAGATGATCGGGGCAAGCGGGTCCATGAGGGTGCTTTAGACCCTGTGCGGCGCTTTGGAAAGGCGAGGCGGGCAGCGAGGGGCCAGCCCCTCGCGCTCCCCGGGGATGTTTGAAGCGAGAGGAAGATCAGGCCCGTTCATAAGCGACCATGGTGAGCAGTTCGTATTCCGCCACCTGGTCGCCGTCCTGGTTGGTGAGCGTCACGTTCCAGGCAACCTCGCCATAGGTGTCCGTGCGGCCGGTCTTGCGCTTCGCGGTCAGGCGCACGGCGATGCTGTCGCCGGGGCTGACCGGTTTCTGGAAGGACAGCGCGTTCAGGCCGGTATTTGCCAGGACAGGGCCGGGATCAGGCTGGACGAAGAGGCCCGCCGCAAAGGACAGAAGCAGGTAGCCATGCGCGACGCGGCCCGGGAAGAAGGGGTTCGCCTTCGCGGCGGCCTCGTCCATGTGGGCATAGAAGGTGTCGCCGGTGAAATGGGCGAAATGCTCGATGTCGTCCAGCGTCACGATGCGGGGTTCGGTGTGGATCGTCTCGCCGATGGCGATCTCATGCCAGGTGCGCTGGAACGGGTGGACGGGGCCCTTGACCTCGGTGGCGCCCGGCACCCATTGGCCGGTGATGGCCGCGATCACGTCGGGGCTGCCCTGGATGGCGGTGCGCTGCATGTAGTGCAGCACGCCCCGGATCCCGCCCAGTTCCTCGCCTCCGCCCGCGCGGCCGGGGCCGCCATGGACCATGTGCGGCAGGGGCGCGCCGTGGCCCGTGGCCTCCTTCGCACTCGACGCGCCTGTGATGTAGAGCCGCCCGTGCCAGGCGGCGGAGTTCAGCGCCACGTCCCGCGCGACCTGGGGGTCGTCGGTGACCAGCGAAGCCACGAGCGAGCCGCCGCCGCGATTGGCAAGCGCGCCGGCATGCGCGAGATCGCGGTAGGGCATCAGGGTCGAGACCGGGCCGAAAGCCTCGAGTTCGTGCACCGCCCGCGCCGCGTCGGGGTCGGCGCAGCGCAGGAGCGTCGGTTTCAGGAACGCGCCTTCGGGGCCCGCGCCGACAAGCTCGGGCGTTTCGGGATCGCCCGTGAGCGTCACTGTCTCGCCCGCCAGCGCGCGCAGCTTGGAGAGCACGTCGGCCTTCTGGTCGGGCGAGGCAAGCGCGCCCATGCGCACGCCCTCTGCCACCGGGTCGCCCACGACGGTCTGGGAAAGACGCGCGATCAATGCCTGCGCGACCTCGTCCATCGCAGCCTGCGGCACGATGATTCGGCGGATGGCGGTGCATTTCTGGCCCGCCTTCACGGTGATCTCGCGCGCGGCTTCCTTGATGAACTGGTCGAAGGCGGCGCTGCCCGGGGCGACGTCGGGGCCGAGGATGGTGGCGTTCAGGCTGTCCTGTTCGGAATGGAACCGGACCGAGTTGCGCATGAGGTTGGGGTTCGACCGCAGCTTGAGCGCGGTGTCCGCCGACCCGGTGAAGGCCACCGCGTCCTGCGGCCCGAGGCGGTCGAGCATGTCGCCCACACCGCCTATGACCAGCTGCACGGCACCCTCGGGCAAAAGGCCCGACTCGATGATCATGCGGAAGCAGGCCTCGGTCAGGTAGCAGGTCTGGGTCGCCGGTTTCACGATGGCGGGGACACCCGCCAGCAGTGTGGGGGCGAGTTTTTCCAGCATCCCCCAGACGGGGAAGTTGAAGGCGTTGATGTGGATCGCGACGCCCTGCAGCGGAACCGCGATGTGCTGGCCCAGGAAGCTGCCGCCGCGCGACAGGGCCTCAAGGCCGCCGTCGACATAGACATAGCCGTCCGGCATCTCGCGCCGGCCCTTGGCCGCGATCACCATCATCGTGCCGATGCCGCCTTCGATGTCGATGGCGCCGTCCGCGCGGGTGGCGCCGGTCAGGGGGTTGAGGGCGTAAAGCTCCTCCTTGCGGTCCGCGATATAGGTCGCCAGCGCCTTCAGCATCCGCGCGCGGTCGTGGAACGTCATCGCCCGCAGCGCCGGGCCGCCGGAGCCGCGCGCCCAGTCGAGCATCCCTTGCACGTCCAGGGGCGCACCGCCTGCCAACGCGATCCGGGTCGCGGTGACCGGGCCGATCACGGGGCGCGCGCCCGCACCCGGTTCGATCCATTGCGCCATGGCATAGCTGGACGGTCTGAGCATGATCGTGCCTCCCCCTCGTGGTCCGCCCGCATCCTGCCTCCTGCGCGGAGGGAAATCAACACTCTTGACCGCTTGGTCGGTTTTATGCAGGGTTATGCAGCCACCAGGGGGAGGGGGACATGACGCCAGAGGAGCGCGCCCGCAGAAGCGCCGAGGCCATGTGGGCCAATGACCGCGCCAGCAAGTGGCTGGGCATGTCGCTGGACGATGTGGGGCCGGGTCGCGCGGCCATGTCCTTCACGGTCGAGGATCATCACCTGAACGGGCACGACATCTGCCACGGCGGATACATCTTCACCCTGGCCGACAGCGCGTTTGCCTTCGCCTGCAACAGCCATAACCAGATCGCGGTCGCGCAGGAGAACCAGATCACGTTCCTGTCGCCGGGGCGGAAGGGCGAACGCCTGACCGCGGTCGCGGTCGAGGCGGCGAAGACAGGCCGGTCGGGCGTCTACGACGTCACCGTCACCGGCGGCGACGGGCGCAAGGTCGCGCTGTTCCGGGGCCTGTCGCGCAGCATCAAGGGTCAGCATTTCGAGGAAGAGACATGACACAGGCCTATCTCTGCGACGGACTTCGCACCCCCATCGGCCGCTATGGCGGGTCGCTCTCGGGGGTGCGTCCCGACGACATGCTGGCGCATGTGATCGCCGCGGTGATGAAGGCTCACCCCAACATGGCCGTGGACGAGGTCCTGGCCGGCTGCGCCAACCAGGCGGGCGAGGACAACCGCAACGTGGCGCGCATGGCCGCCCTGCTGGCGGGGCTGCCGGACACCGTGCCCGGGGCGACGATCAACCGTCTGTGCGGGTCGGGTCTGGACGCGGTGGGATCGGCCGCGCGGGCCGTGCGCACGGGCGAGGCCGACGTCGTCATCGCCTGTGGCGTCGAATCGATGTCCCGCGCGCCGCTGGTCATGCCCAAGGCCGACGCGGCGTTTTCGCGGAAGGCGGAAATCTACGACACCACGATCGGCTGGCGCTTCGTCAACCGGGCGATGCACAAGGCCTATGGCACCGATTCGATGCCCGAGACGGCCGAGAACGTGGCCGCCGACTATTCCATCAGCCGCGCCGATCAGGACGCCTTCGCGCTGCGCTCGCAGACCCGCGCTCTGGCGGCAATCGCGTCGGGGCGCATGGCGCGCGAGATTGCGCCCGTCAGCACCCCCCAGCGCAGGGGCGATCCGGTGATCGTCGATACCGACGAACACCCGCGCGCGACGACGATCGAACAGCTGGCGAAGCTGCCCACCCCCTTCCGCGAAGGCGGTAGCGTGACGGCCGGCAACGCGTCCGGCGTGAACGACGGCGCAGCGGCGGTGATCGTGGCGAGCGAGGCGGCGGTCGCCAAGTACGGCCTGACGCCCCGCGCGCGGATCACCGGCATGACGACCGTGGGCGTGCCGCCGCGGATCATGGGGATCGGGCCCGCCCCCGCGACCGAGAAACTGTTGGGGCAGCACGGGCTGTCTATCGGCGACATCGACCTGATCGAGCTGAACGAGGCCTTCGCGGCGCAGGGCCTCGCCGTCATGCGGCAACTGGGTCTGCCCGATGACGCCGATCACGTGAACCCCCATGGCGGGGCCATCGCGCTGGGGCATCCCCTGGGCATGTCGGGCGCGCGGCTGGCGCTGACCGCATCCCTCACCATGACCGACAACGACATGGCCCGCGCCGTCTGCACCATGTGCATCGGCGTCGGCCAGGGCATCGCGCTTCTGCTGGAGAAAGCCTGATGAAGGACCTCACCCCCCCGAAGGACAGCCTGAACCCCATCGAGATCGCCAGCCGGGACGAGATCGCCGCCCTGCAGCTGGAGCGGATGAAATGGTCGCTGCGCCACGCCTACGACAACGTCGCCCATTACCGGGCCGCCTTCGACGCGGCGGGGGTGCATCCGG
Organism: Paracoccaceae bacterium; assembly: GCA_006227805.1. Lineage (GTDB taxonomy): Bacteria > Pseudomonadota > Alphaproteobacteria > Rhodobacterales > Rhodobacteraceae > JAGYKE01. Next base: position 6,043 of record SBFT01000204.1, on the reverse strand, counting down.
ATGACCTGACGACGCTGTCTGACCTGGCCAAGTTTCCCTTCACCACGAAACAGGACCTGCGCGCGAACTATCCCTTCGGCATGTTCGCCGTGCCGCGCGACAAGGTCGCGCGCATCCATGCGTCATCCGGCACAACGGGCCAGCCGACGGTGGTGGGCTATACCGAGGGCGATCTGAAGGTCTGGGGCGAGGTCGTCGCGCGCAGCCTGCGCGCATCCGGCCTCATGCCGGGTGACCTTTTGCACAACGCCTATGGTTATGGCCTCTTCACCGGGGGTCTGGGCATCCATCTGGGCGCGGATGCGCTGGGGCTGACCACGGTGCCGATCTCGGGCGGGATGACCCAGCGCCAGGTGCGCCTGATCGAGGATTTCCGGCCCAAGGGCATCACGGTCACGCCCTCCTACGCGCTGTCGATCCTGGACGAATACGCGGCGCAAGGCCTCGACCCGCGCAAGTCGCCGCTGGAGGTGGGCATCTTCGGCGCCGAACCCTGGACGAACGCCATGCGGCGCGAGATCGAGGAGGCCTTCGACATGCACGCCGTCGACATCTACGGCCTGAGCGAAGTCATGGGCCCGGGCGTCGCCAACGAATGCGTCGAGACCAAGGACGGCCTGCACATCTGGGAGGATCACTTCTACCCCGAGATCATCGACCCCGCGACCGGCGAGGTGCTGCCCGATGGCGAGATGGGGGAACTCGTGTTCACCTCGCTGTCGAAAGAGGCTTTCCCGATCATCCGCTACCGCACCCGCGACCTGACGCGTCTGCTGCCGGGCACCGCGCGGACCATGCGCCGGATGGAGAAGGTGACGGGCCGATCGGACGACATGATCATCCTGCGCGGCGTCAACGTCTTCCCGACCCAGATCGAGGAACAGCTGATGCAGGTCAGGGCGCTGGCCCCGCATTTCCAGATCGAGCTGACGCGGCCAGACCGCATGGACCAGATGCGCGTCCTGACCGAAGCAGCGCAAGGCTCGGAAGCGGCCGAGGCGCGGGCCGAGGCGGCGCGCGACCTCGCCCACCGGATCAAGTCGACGATCGGCATTTCCGTGAAGGTCGACGTGGCCGATCCCGGCGGTGTGGAACGCAGCCAGGGCAAGGCGGTGCGCATCCTCGACAAGCGCCCGAAAGACTGATGCCGCGCGGGATCGCACGCGATCACGACGAAAAGCGCGGCCTGATCCGCAAGGGGGCCGCCGCCTATTTCGCGCGCCATGGCTATGACCGCGCCTCGATGACCGGCGCGGCGCGGGAATGCGGCGTGTCGAAGGCGCTGATCTATCACTATTACGACAGCAAGGAGGCGCTGCTCTTCGACATCCTCGACACCCACCTGTCGGACCTGGTGGCGGTGGTCGAGGACGCGACGGGCGAGGGCCTGCCGGGCCTGATCCGCGCGGTGCTGGCCGCCTACGAGGACGCGGATGCCGAACACAAGCTGCAACTGGACGCGCTGGGGACGCTGCCGCCCGAGATGCAGGCGCCCCTGATCGCGCATCAGCGGCGGCTGGTGGCGATCATGTCGGACGCGGTGGCCGCGACGCGTCCGGGGCTCGACCCCGACCGGCTGCGCGCGGTGACGATGACGGTCTTCGGGATCCTGAACTGGTTCTACATGTGGCACCGCCCGGGCCGCGGCCTCAGCCGCGCGGAGTATGCGGCGCTGGCGGCGGATTTCGTCGGGGCTGGCCTGAAGGGCGTCTGATGCTGCGCTGCGGCAATACGCGCGCGGCGCGAGGACGGGCGCGCGCCTAGACTGGTGCCCATGCTGTCGCTGGCGATCCTTCTCCTGCCGCTTGGTCTGCTGATCTGGACGGTCTATCGCGGCTGGCCGGTGCTGCTGGCCGCACCGGTCATGGCGCTGTTCGCGGCCGGGCTGGCCTTCGATCCGCTGCTGGCCACGCTGACGCAACGCTTCATGCCCGCGGCGGGGGGCTTCGTCACCGCTTTCCTGCCGCTGTTCCTGCTGGGCGCGGTCTTCGGCAAGGTCATGGAAGCGTCAGGCGCCGCCATGACGCTGGCCCGCGCCATCGTCGCGCGGCTGGGGGCGGGGCGGGCGATCCCGGCGGTGGTGCTGTCCTGCGCCGCGCTGACCTACGGGGGCGTCTCGCTGTTCGTCGTGGCCTTCGCGGTCTATCCGCTGGCGCTGGCACTTTTCCGCGCGGCGGACCTGCCGGGGCGCCTGATCCCTGCGGCCATCGCGCTGGGGTCCTTCACCTTCACGATGAGCGCGCTGCCCGGATCGCCCGCCATCCAGAACGCGATCCCGATGCCGTATTTCGGGACGACAGTCTTCGCCGCCCCCGGGATCGGCGTGATCGCGGGGCTGATCATGGCACTGGGCGGGCTGGTCTATCTGGGCCTTCTCGCCCGCCGGGACGGTTCCGGCGGGTGGGACGACACACCCGACGACACCGGCGGCGACAGGGACCTGCCGCCCCTTTGGGTGGCGCTGGCCCCGATCCTGACGGTCTTCGCGGCGAACTGGCTGCTGGCCGAAGCGGTGCTGCCACGGTTGGACCTCGCTTACCTGGCCGATCCGGCCTGGGGCGCCACGACGGCGTCCCGCGTGATCGGTCTCTGGGCGCTGATCGGCGCGCTGACGCTGGCGATCCTGCTGGCGCTGGCGCTGGGTCGGCGGCGGCTGGGCGATCCCCGCGCGGTTCTGGGACAGGGGGCGCAGGCGGCGCTTCTGCCGCTTTTCAACACCGCGGCGCTGGTCGGTTTCGGCGCCGTGGTGGCCGCCCTGCCCGCCTTCACCGCAGTGAACGCGGCGCTGGCGCAGGTTCCGGGCGGCGCGCTGACCGGGCTTGCGGCATCGGCGAGCGTTCTGGCGGGGATCACCGGATCGGCCTCGGGCGGCATGTCCATCGCGCTCGACGCGCTGGGGGCGCGCTATTTCGACATGGCGCTGGCGGAGGGGATAGACCCCGCCGCCCTGCACCGGATCGTGGCACTGGCGACCGGGGGGCTGGACGCCTTGCCCCATAACGGGGCGGTCGTCACGCTTCTGGGGATCGCGGGGCTGACCCACCGGCAGGCCTATGGGCCGATCTTCGTGGTCGCCGTGGCGATCCCGGTCGTGGCGCTGATCGTGGCGCTGCTGATCGCGACGCAGGTGGGCGTCTTCTGACTTCACCCAAGGGTGATCGTCAGTTGATTGGCGCGCGCGCCGCAAAGGGCGCAGACTGCGCACAGCCTCAGCCGGGGACATCGCCATGCGCCACCTGATCCTTGCCCTGCCCTTTCTCGCCGCCTTCGCCACCGACGCCCCCGCGCAGGCCCCCCTGCCCGACCATGTGATCGCGGAATTCGGCCAGCCCCCCGAGGTTCCCGAAGGGTCGCTGTCGCCCGAACTTCTGGCCGCGGTTCAGGCGGCCTTCGTCGACACCGCCGCGCAGGCCTCGTGGGGGCCCGAGCAGGTGAGCGCGCTCGAGGTGATCGCAGCGTCGGGCGACCCGCGCCTCGCCTGGCTGGTCGCCGACCTGATGCGCTTCGTCTCGGGGCCCCGGCTGACCACGGCGCTGGCCGGGGCCGGGTTCGGCCTTCTGGGCAGGGAGGCGCCCGGCGCAAACCACTGGGGCCTTCTGACCGATCACCTGATGGCGTGGGAGATCCCCGCGCCGCCCGACTACCTGGAAGCGAAACGCGCGATTTTCACGGCTCTGGTGCCCGGCTGGGACGCGCTCTTCGTCGAAGGCGACATCGACTGGCGGATGGTGTCCTGGGGCGGCGTGCTGATCGACGACCGCCCATATGACCAGACGGACAGGCCCTGCAACTGCATCCCCGCCGCCGACAACCCGGAGGTCAGCACGGCGGACGAGGCGACCTGGCTGAAGGATGACGACATCGTCTTCGGGATCGTGGTGAACGGCGAGGCCCGCGCCTATCCCCGCCGCATCATGGAAGTGCGCGAGATGGTGAACGACACCCTGGGCGGCCGCGACCTGGGCATCCCCTATTGCACGCTCTGCGGATCGGCGCAGGCGTGGTTCACGGATGAGGTGCCCGACGGTATCAAACGCCCCGTGCTGCGCACCTCGGGCCTGCTGATCCGGTCGAACAAGGTGATGTACGACATCGAAACCATGTCGGTCTTCGACACGTTCCTCGGCCGCGCCGTGACCGGGCCCTTGGCGGATAAGGGTGTGCAACTGAAACAGGCCAGCGTCATCACCTCGGACTGGGGCAGCTGGAAGGCCGCCTATCCCGGGACGACCGTGCTGGTCGAGGCCCTGGCGCTGGGCCGCGACCCCGACTTCCGCAACGGGCGCGACGCGAACGGCCCGATCTTTCCCATAGGCGACGTGGACCCGCGCCTCGGCGTGCATGAAGACGTGATCGGCGTCGTGACCGCGTCGGGCACGCCCGTCGCCTTTCCGCGCGGGGCGGCGCTGATCGCACTGAAACAGGGGCGCGAGATCGCCTTCGAGAACGTGCGCCTTGTCCTTGACGCGGGCGGGGTCAGGGCGGTCGACGCCTCGGGCGCCGATCTGGGCAGCCATCAGGCCTTCTGGTTCGCCTGGTCGCAGTTCCACCCAGGCACCGCGCTCTGGGAGGGTTGAAGCGCCGCGACCCGCCCATCCGGGTGGCCCGCGTGAAGGCCAGCCCTCCTGAAGTCGTGAAAATTGATCTTGATTTTTCACGTCCGGCACGGAATCGTGAAAAACAGGCGCGAATTTTCACCAAGGGCCGGACGCCTTCGCATGAGCGATCAGCAAGCCATCACTTCCAGCACGCTGGGCGCCGATCTGCGCGCCCTGCGCAAGGCGCGCGGGCTGACACTCAGCGACCTGGGCGACAGGCTGGGACGCTCGGTCGGCTGGCTGAGCCAGGTGGAACGCGACCTTTCCGCGCCCTCGATCACCGACCTGCGCCATATCGCGGCGGTGTTGCAGGTTCCGACCTCGCTGTTCTTCGGGCAGGCCCCCGCCCCCGCCGAGGAGGCCGGTCACATCGTGCGCCGCGGCGCGCGCCGTCCGATCGGATCGAACGCGGCGGGCCTGATCGAGGAGCTGCTCTCGCCGGATCTGACCGATGATTTCGAAGTGGTCCATTCCACCTTCGAGCCGCACAGCGAGATCGGCGAGACGGTGACGCGCCCGACGCAGGAGGTCGCCTACCTGATCTCGGGCCGGCTCGAGCTGACCATCGGCGCGCGGCAGTTCACCATCCATCCCGGCGACAGTTTCCGCATCCGCGGCGAGCCGTTCCGCTGGGCGAACCCGCATGACAAACCCGCCGTCGCGATCTGGGTGATCGCGCCGCCGGTCTATTGAGGGACCGCCATGGTCACGGGAATTTTCACGAGCCGATGCGAATGCGGCGACGTCCGCCTCACGATCCGGCGCGACGCGCTGGACCTGCCCACCGGCACAGCGCTCGCGCGCGATATCTTCGTCGCCGACAAGGGCGACCATAACCGGATCGCCGACGATCTGCCGCAGATCGACCAATGGTGATCCACACCGCATACCATTCCCGGAAGAAGAAGGATTGACCGCATGTCCGATTTCCCGACCCAGGCCCGCGTCGTCATCATCGGCGGCGGCGCCGTCGGCGCCTCGTCGCTCTATCACCTGGCGAAGGCAGGCTGGACCGATTGCGTGTTGCTGGAAAAGAACGAACTGACCGCCGGGTCCACCTGGCACGCAGCGGGGAACGTGCCGACCTTCTCGACCTCGTGGTCGGTGATGAACATGCAGCGCTATTCGACCGAGCTTTACCGCGGCCTGGGCGCGGCGGTGGATTACCCGATGAACTATCACGTCACCGGGTCGATCCGCCTGGCGCATTCGAAGGAGCGGATGCAGGAATTCGAGCGTGCCAAGGGGATGGGCCGCTATCAGGGGATGGATATCGACATCCTGGGGCTGGACGAGATCAAGGGCCGCTATCCCTTCGTCGAGACGCATGACCTGAAAGGCGCGCTCTACGATCCGAACGACGGCGACATCGACCCCGCACAGCTGACGCAGGCGCTGGCCAAGGGCGCGCGCGACATGGGCGCGAAGATCCTGCGCTTCACCCC
>SBFT01000246.1 GCA_006227805.1 Paracoccaceae bacterium | reverse complement strand
AAGTGGTGCCGCTGAAGGGACTCGAACCCCCGACCCCATCATTACGAATGACGTGCTCTACCAGCTGAGCTACAGCGGCCCTGGTGCGGGGCGCTTTAGCATCGCGCCGCGGACGGTAAAAGCCCTATTTTTCGCGATCGGCCGCCGTGCCGACACTGTCATCGGCCTGGGCCGCGTCCCTCACCCCGGCGGGGCGGGCCGGTCCGTCATCGGCTTCGTCCAGGATCTCGGCATCCGCGATCGCGTCCTCGGGTTCCCGCTGGGCATCGTCGCTGGGGCCGACGATCAGGGGCAGCATCTGCACGCCGGTCGCGGTCGGCATTCCCGAAGCGAGCGGAGCGCGCCAGCTGAGCGTGTCGAAGCTCTGGCAATTGGTGCAGACGGGCGCCCATTCGGCGTGGATCTGGTGGCAATTGTCACAGACCCATTGCGGGCCGCGCGGGGCGCTCAGCGCCTTTGCAAGCCATCCGCGCACCACCTTGTCGGGCGCGCCCTCGCCCCGTTCGATGGCGGCCATGATGGTCAGGGCGCGCGCGTCGCCCAGCGTGTCGACCAGATCGCCCAGCGCACGTCGCGCACCCGGAAAATCTTCGGCCGCCAGGTGGAGTTCGGCCAGGACCAGCTTGGTCTCGGGGTGATCCGGCTTGATCTTCGTCAGCACCGCGAAACGCTTTATGCGCTGAGCCGGCGTCTCGTTCGGCTCGATCTCGGCGAAGGCGGCGGCCAGTTCCGGGTGGGGCTGGGCCTCCCATGCCTTCTTCAGGACGCGCACCGCCAGTTTCGGCTTGCCGTTGGCGACATAGGATCGGGCCGCCATGATCGCCGCCGGGATCAGGTCCGGCGACAGTCGGTTGGCCTCGATCGCCGCCTCGCGCGCTTCGATCGAATTGGCGTCGTCCAGGACCTCGCGCGCCTCCGACAAGGCCAGCACCGCATCGCGGCGGCGATGGACGTCGCGCGGCAAGGTCCCGGTCTTCAGCTTGGTCGACAGCGTCTTCCGCGCGCCGGCCCAATCCTGCGCCTGCGCCTGCAGTTTCAGCAGGACGTCCTGGGTTTCCTCGTGCCTGGGCTTCAGCTGGATGGCCTTCTCGGCCAGTTTCAGCGCAGTGCCGGCGTCACCCTCGGCCAGCTTCTGCTTCATGATACCGCGCACGCCGACGAAGCGCGTGGTCTCGTTGCCGATCAGCTTCTTGTAGGTCTCGGTCGCCTCGCGGGTGTCGCCGCACAATTCCGCTGCCTGCGCGGTCAGAAGATCGGTCAGTTCCGGGCGGCGCAGGTATTTCTCGGCCTTCGCGGCCTTCGCCATGGCCACGCGGCCCTCTCCCGAGGCCAGCGCCATCATGCCTTCCGACAGGGCCTGGAAACCCTTGCGCTCGCGCGAACGATCGAAATAGCGCGAGATCGCGGTTTCATCCCCGTTCAGGAAGCGCCAGACGGCCAGCAGCAGGGAGAGAAGCTTGAGAAGGATCCAGACCGCAACCACCAGAACAACGGCCGCGATCACCGATTGCAGGGGGCCCAGCGTGTATTCGGTTCCCGCGACCGTCAGCTGAATGCCGCCTTCCGCCGTCATCAGGTATTCGGCGCCAAGGGTCATGGCTCCGACCAGCACCACGAAGAGCAGGATCTTGACGAGTGACCAGAGCATCATGACGGGGATCCTTCAATTCGCGGCCAGTTGCGCGGCCAGGGCATCGGCGGCATCGGTCGCGGCCTGCCGGGTTCGCGCGGCCTGCGTCCAGGCGGCCATTTCGGCCTTGGCGCCCTCGGACAAGGTGTCCAGTTCCGCCAGGGCATCGCCAAGCCGGCCTTCGGACACGGCCGCACCGGCGCGCGACAGGACGGCATCGGGATCGGCGCCGTCGCGCGGCGTGACCGAGCGGGCACCCAGCTGCTTCTGCAGCCATCCGGTGACGCCCGCATCGCCTTCGCCGTCGCTGCGTGCCGCCGCCAGCGCCGCGCGGGCGGCGGGGGCGAACCCCTCCTGCAGACTGGCAAGAGTGGGGGCACCCTCGGCCGCGGCGTTCAGGCCTTGCGGCACGTCGACGCCCAGAGCGGCCAGAGCGGCCAGTTCCGCGGCAAGGCTGTCACCGCTGTCGAGGGCGGAGACCACACGGGCGAGGGCAGACTGAATCTCGGCCCGGCGCGCCTGTTCGGCGGCGTCCGCTTCCATCGCGCGGGCCTCGGCCACCATCTGTTCGACCTGCGCGCGCTGTTCCGCGATCGAGGATTGCAGCCCGGCCAGTTCCGCCTCGAAGGCTGCGATGGCCGCATCCGACGCGCCTTCGGTCAGAGGCCGGGTCGCCAGTTCCGAGACGCGCGCGCCGAGTTCGGCAATCTGCGCGCCCAGGTCGGTCTGGGACTGGCCGAGGTTCGCCAGGGCGGTTTCGGCCGCCTCGATGCGGGCGAGAGCCGGGGAAAGATCGGGCTGCGTGATCGCGGCGACGCGGTCATCCACGGCCTGCAAGGCGGCCTCGACATCGTCGATACGGCCGCCCAGCTGGCCGACCTGCGCGGTGATTTCGCTGTCCTGCGCCTTGCCGAGGACCGGGGCCAGAAGATCGCCCGCGCCGGCGATGAATCCCAGAGCCGCGGTGACGATACCGGCGAAGACAAGGGGCAGGGCCGAGCCGCGGTGTTCGATCACACGCTCGACAACCTTCTGGGGTTCCGGCGGCCGCGCCTCGGCCTCGGCATGACGCGCGGGGTCTTCCGCCTCGGGGGCGGGGTCGGTGGTGTCCGCAACGGATTCGTCCGTCTCGGCTGCCTGTTCGGCGGTCTCGACCGGGTCCTCGGCCTTCGGGGCATCGGTCTGGCCCGCATCGTCCAGCGCTGTGTCCCGGGTCATGTCCGGGGATGTCTCGGCGACCTCGGATGCGGCGTCGAGGACAAGGGGTTCGTCTGTCGCGTCCGTTGTCGGGGTCTTGTCCTTTCCGGACCTGGCAGACGTTCTTCTTGAAACCACGTCTCGTAATCCCCCGATTCTCGTGTCAATGCGCCTTGTCACTCGGACAAGCTTACCGCGCGCCCCCGTGCCCCTCAACCCGCGCAGGGTGCGGCGGCGAGTTTTTCGACAGCCGCGACCATCGCCTCGGCCGTCGGTTCGTCGGCGATCAGGATGCGGTCCGCAACCCGGCGCGGCAGCGCGTCGGCAACGGCCTGACTGATGGCGGCGATGGCGTGGACGTGCCCGTCGAAGGCCGCGGCGAAAAGGCGTGCGGACCGCGGCGAGAACAGGGGCAGGATCACGGGTGCATCGCCGCGCAGGGCGGTCAGAGCCTCCGGGGACAGGGCGCGCTCGACCTGATCATAGACGATCTCTTCGCGCACCTCGATGCCATCGGCCACCAGGAGGCCCGCGATATCGCCACGCGCATGACGCCCGTGCAGGTGCAGCAGGGGGGCATCCGGTCGCAAGGCCCGCATCCCCGCCACCAGTGCCGCTGCATCGGGGCCCATCATCCGGGCCCGCCACCCCGCGCGCGATGCCGCGTCCGTGGTGGCCGAGCCGACGCAATAGGCAGGCAGGTCGCGGCGCGATGTCAGAGCCTGCGCCGCCTCGACCCCGTTGCGCGAGGTGAAGATCAGACCCTTCACGTCCTCCAGCGCCAGGGTCACGTCCTGCGGCACGATTTCCATCAGGGCCGAGATCACGATACGGACGCGATCGCCCAGCGCCGCGCCGAGGCTGGCAGCGAATGCCTCCGACGCCGCACGGGGGCGGGTCAGCAGAACCAGGGGGCGATCGTCGCGCATCCGGAGGCCGGGATTGTCTAACCAAGGTCTCCGGTGTTACCTGCGAGGCGGCGCGGTTGCAATCTTTCCGGGATCGGACGTGGACGGCAGGACCATCATTCTGGGGCTGGAAAGCAGTTGCGACGACACCGCCGCCGCCGTGGTGTGTTTCGAGAACGGGCGGCCGCGGATCCTGTCCTCGGTCGTTGTGGGCCAGGACGACCTGCACCTGGCCTTCGGCGGCATCGTCCCCGAGATCGCGGCGCGCGCCCATGTCGAGAAACTGGACCGGGTGACGGAAGAGGCCCTGACACGGGCAAACCTGACACTTGCGCAGGTCGACGCGATCGCCGTGACCGCGGGACCGGGCCTGATCGGCGGGGTTCTGTCCGGGGTCATGCTGGCCAAGGGACTCTCCGCCGCGACCGGAAAGCCGCTGATCGGGGTCAACCACCTGGCGGGCCATGCCCTGACGCCCGCTCTGCTCGAGGACGGGCCGGAGTTTCCCTATCTGCTGCTGCTGGTCTCGGGCGGGCATTGCCAGTTCCTGATCGTGCACGGAATCGACGACTTCACGCGCCTGGGCGGCACCATCGACGACGCCCCGGGCGAGGCCTTCGACAAGACGGCGCGTCTTTTGGGCCTGCCGCAGCCCGGCGGGCCTTCGGTCGAGGCCGAGGCAGCCCGGGGCGACGCGCGGCGTTTCGCCTTTCCGCGCCCGCTGATCCAAAGCGACGACTGCAACCTGTCCTTCTCAGGGCTGAAGACGGCGCTCCTGCGGGCGCGGGACGCGCTGGTCGCCGAACAGGGCGGCTTGCACCGGGCAGACCGCGCGGATCTCTGCGCAGGGTTCCAGGAGGCGGTCGCCGATGTTCTGGCGGTCAAGTCCAGGCGCGCGCTGGAGGCCTATCTTCGCCTCGATCCGGGGGCGCCCTGCCTTGCGGTTGCGGGCGGTGTCGCCGCGAACAAGGTCCTACGCGCCAGGCTGGAGGGCGTTGCCGGCGATCTGGGCGTCCGCTTCATCGCCCCGCCCCTGGCCTTGTGCACCGACAATGCGGCGATGATCGCCCATGCCGGCGGCCTGCGCCATCTGGCCGGGTTCCGTGACGATCTGACATTGTCGGCGCGTCCGCGCTGGCCGCTCGACCGACGCCAACCGGCCCTTCTGGGCAGCGGCCGGAAAGGAGCCAAGGCATGACAATCGCGGTTCTGGGGGCGGGCGCTTTCGGCACGGCGCTCGCGGTGTCGCTGGCCGGGAAGGGACCCGTCGCGTTGTGGTCGCGCTCGGCCCCCCATGCGGCGCAAATGGCGCAGACGCGCGAGAACAGCACCAGGCTGCCCGGAATGCCCCTGCCCGAGGCGATCGCCGTCACCGCCGCGATCGAGGAGGCCTGCCGCGCGGACATCCTTCTGCTGGCGGTGCCGATGCAGACCCTGCGCGGGGTCTTGCGCGAAAATCAGACCCTGCTTGGGGGAAAATCGCTGGTCGCCTGCTGCAAGGGGATCGAACTGGCCAGCCATCGAGGGCCGGTCTCGGTCATCGCAGACTGCGTTCCGGACGCCCGTGCCGCGCTGCTGACCGGACCCAGTTTCGCCGCCGACATCGCGCGCGGCCTGCCCACCGCCCTGACGCTGGCCTGCGCGGAGGCCGAGGCGGCGAAGGGGCTGCAACAGGCCCTGACAACGGGCAATCTGCGACTCTACCGGACCACGGACGTGATCGGAGCCGAACTGGGCGGGGCGTTGAAGAACGTCATGGCCATCGCCTGTGGTGCCGTCATCGGCGCAGGTCTGGGCGAAAGCGCGCGCGCCGCCCTGATGACCCGGGGCTTCGCGGAAATCGTCCGGCTGGGCGCGGCGCTGGGGGCCGACCCGCGCACGCTGGCGGGCCTGTCCGGCCTGGGCGACCTGGCCCTGACCTGCACATCGGACTTGTCGCGCAACTACCGGCTGGGGCTGACGATCGGCCAGGGCGGGACAACCAGCGATACCGCCACCGTCGAAGGTGTCGCCACGGCGCGCGCAACCGCCGATCTGGCCCGCGACATGGGCCTGGATCTTCCGGTCACGCAGACAGTTGCGTCGCTGGTCGGAGGCCAGATAGACGTCGCCACGGCGATAAGGCAGCTGATGACGAGACCCCTGAAGGAGGAATGAGAATGCGCGTGGCGCTGATCTGTACCGACAAGCCCGGCCACCTCGAGACCCGCAAGGCGAACCGGGAGGCGCACCTGGCCTATATCCGCGAAACCGGCGTGGTCGAGATGGCGGGCCCGCTTCTGGGCGCCGACGGCGGCATGGCGGGATCGCTGATCGTGCTGCAGGTCGAAACGATGGCCGAGGCCGAGGCCTGGGCGGCCAACGATCCCTACAACAAGGCGGGATTGTTCGATACGACTTTGCTGAAAGAGTGGAACAAGGTGATCGGCTAGCACCGGCGCGCGGCCTCTGCGAACCGCACAAGGGAGAAGACGATGGGAAATCGAAAAGGCATCATCCTGGCGGGGGGATCGGGAACGCGGCTCTACCCGATCACGCTGGGGCTGTCCAAGCAGTTGCTGCCGATCTACGACAAGCCGATGATCTATTATCCGCTCAGCGTGCTGATGCTGGCCGGGATCCGCGACATCTGCATGATCACGACGCCCACCGACCGCGACCAGTTCCAGCGGATGCTGGGTGACGGCAGCGACTGGGGCATTTCGCTGACCTATGTCGAACAACCCAGCCCCGACGGCCTGGCGCAGGCCTATCTGCTGGCCGAGGACTTCCTCGACGGCGCGCCCAGCGCGATGATCCTGGGCGACAACATCTTTTTCGGCCACGGCCTGCCGCAACTGATGGCGCGCGCCGACGAGGCAGGACGGGGCGGCACCGTCTTCGGCTATCACGTCGCCGATCCGCAGCGCTATGGCGTGGTGGGCTTCGACGCGGACGGGCGCGTGCGCGAGATCATCGAGAAACCCGCGAACCCGCCCTCGAACTTCGCGGTGACGGGTCTCTATTTCCTGGACGGCACGGCGTCCGAGCGCGCGCGGCGCGTCCAGCCCTCGGCCCGGGGCGAACTCGAGATCACATCGCTTCTGTCGATGTATCTGGAAGACGGACAATTGTCGGTCGAAACCATGGGGCGTGGCTACGCCTGGCTGGACACGGGCACCCATGGCTCGCTTCTGGACGCGGGCAATTTCGTGCGCACGCTCGAGGAACGGCAGGGTCTCCAGGCCGGCTGTCCCGAGGAGATCGCCTTCGAGCAGGGATGGATCACCGCCGAAGACGTGCGCCGTCGCGCGGCGATGTTCGCAAAGAACCGCTATGGCGAATATCTCCTGGGGCTTCTGGGATCGCAGGAGTGAACTTCCTCTTCGTTCACCAGAACATGCCCGGCCAGTACCGCGAGATGGTGCAATGGCTGGCCGGGCGGGGCGGGCACCGGATCGTGTTCCTGACCCAGCGAAAGACTCCGCCCGCGATCGACGGGGTGCAGGCGGTCACGTACCGGCCCCACCGGGTGGCAGGCAAGGACGCCTATGGCCTGTCCAGGGTCTGGGAGGACGCCACCGGCGCGGGCTATGGCGCGGCCCTGGCGGCGCGCAAACTGGGCGAAGACGGCTTCACCCCCGACATCATCATCGGTCATTCCGGCTGGGGCGAATTGCTGTTCCTGAAACAGGTCTGGCCCGATGTGCCGATCCTGGGCCTGTTCGAGTATTATTACACGATGCAGGGCGGCACCGTCGGGTTCGACCCGGAAGAGCCCGTGAACGACCATGCGCCGTTCCTGATGCAGGCCCGCAATGCCGTTCCCTGCGCCTCGATCCATGTGGTGGATCAGGGCGTCGTGCCGACCCAATGGCAGAAGGACCGCTTTCCGTCCCTGTTCCAGGACCGTCTGGCGCTGTGCCATGACGGGATCCGCACGGACAGGTTGTTGCCCGACAAGACCGCGCAGGTGCTTCTGGGCCGCCTGGGCCGCCCCCTGACCGCCAGGGACGAGGTGATCACCTATGTCGCGCGCAACCTGGAGCGCACGCGCGGCTTTCATGTCCTGATGCGCGCCCTGCCCCGGATCCTGGCCGAGCGTCCAGAGGCGCGCGTCATCATCCTGGGCGGCAACGAGACGTCCTACGGACCGGACTCCCGCACGCCCGGAGGCCTGCGCGCCGAGATGGAGGCCGAGATCGGTCGCCGCCTCGACTGGAACCGCGTGCACTTCCTGGGCCGTGTGCCCTATGGCGATTTCCAGCGGATCATCCAGATCAGCCGGTGCCACATCTATCTGACCATGCCGTTCGTTCTGGGCTGGTCGGTGATGGAAGCGATGTCGATGCAGGCGACCATCGTGGCATCCGATGTCGCCCCTGTGCGCGAGGTGATCGAGCATGGGCGCAATGGCCTTCTAGTCGACTTTTTCGACCCCGAGGCACTGGCCGCACAGGTGGTCTCGGTCCTGAAGGATCCCGGCGACTACGCCGGTCTGGGCGAGGCGGCGCGTGCAGACATGGTGTCGCGCTATGATTTCCTGACACGCTCGATGCCGGAACAGGCACGGCTGATCGCGTCGCTGGTGCCGGGCGCGCCGCCTCTGGTCTAGCCTTCGACGCTCTGCAGGATGCCGAAGGCCGATCCGATCAGCCCGAAGACGGTGCGCAGGTTCGCCACCGGGCTTTCCGTTGCCATCACCAGGTCGCCTGGCTGAACCGCGAAGTGCCGCGCAGCGAAGAGGCCATCGGCCGTGGTCAGATCCAGGGTGAAGACCACCTGCGGAAGGCGCGGGCCTGACGGCCCGACCGCGGCTTGCGGATAGTCGCGCAGAACCAGGATGCCCCGGGGATCGGCGCGCGTGTCGTTGACGCCACCGATGATCGCCAGGGCCTCGATCGCGGTCAGAGTCTCCTTCGGGAAGGGATGGATCGCCTCGGTCCCGGCGGCGCCCAGCGAGAGGAAGCTCCGACGGTCTTCCTCGACGAAGATCCTGTCACCCCCTCTCAGAGGGGTATCCAGCGCCGGGTTCGCGTAGAGCCGCTCGATCGACGTGCCGTGGATCGCCTGGCCCCTGACCAGCCGGATCTGCGGATTGTTCAGCGCCGGGCTGACGCCGCCGCCCGCCGCCAGAAGACCCATGACCGAAAGACCGGGATCCGGAAGGGGATAGCTGCCCGGACGCGCGACGCCACCCACGAGATCGACGGAGTTTCCGCGCCCTTGCCGCAGCGTCAGTTGCAGCTGGGCGGATGGCACGATCGCTTCCAGATCGCGCTGCATGTCGGCGCGGGCCTCGTCCAGGGTCTTTCCCGCCACCGCGACCTTGCCGATATAGGGCACGAAAACGGTGCCATCGGGCGACACCAGGGCATCCGCCAGATCGGCGGACCGCTGTTCCGGCGCCGTCAGAAGCGAGTTGTCGCCGCTGTCCCAGATCCGCAGACTGATGCTGTCGCCCGGACGGATCCTTTGCTGGAGGTCGCCCTGGCCCTGCCCGATCCAGGACAGGGCGCGCGGGCCGGTCGCGGGCCAGGACGCGATCATGGGAAGGGCTGCGCGCGTCACCGGGTAGACCGCGAAATCGGCCTGCGGATCATTCGCCGCCGCCAGGATCTCGGCCTCGACGGGTCCGCCGCGCGGTGCCGCGCCACAGGATGCCAGTGCTGCCAGGACGATCAGTCCGGCAAGCAGGCGCAGAGGGATCGACAGGGGTTTGGCAGCCGGTGTCATCGAACATGCCTATACAGATTTTTCCAGGAGGATCATACATCTTTCGGTTGTATATCTTGCGGATGAACACGAATCCCGCATTCCCCGCCGAGGCGCCGCCCGAGGGTGGGTCCCGACTGGTGGTCCTGGGCGCGGGCGGGCGTCTGGGCCGCATCCTCCGCCGGGCCTGGGCGGGCCGTCCCGGGACGATCTGGCAGACCCGGCAGGACCTTCCCGGGACCGCGCGCCTCGATCCCCTGAGCGATCCCGCGGGTCTGGCGTCGCTGGCTGCGCGGGCCGACACGATCCTGTGCCTTGCGGGTGCGACCAGCGGGGATCCGAGCGTCAATTCCACACTTGCCCGGGCCGCGATCCTGGCTGCCCGACCCGGCGCGCGGGTGATTCTGTGCTCGAGCGCGGCGGTCTACGGGGATGGCGACGAGAGCTGGCGCGAAACGGCAACGCCAAATCCCGTCGGCGCCTACGGCAGGGCGAAACTCGGGATGGAGCGGCTGGCGGTCGGGCTGCGTCCGGACATCCGCCTGACGATCCTGCGGATCGGCAACGTCGCCGGGGCGGACGCGATCCTGGGCGGCTGGCGGCCGGGCTTCGCGCTGGACGTCCTGCGCGACGGCCGCACGCCCCGCCGCAGCTATGTCGGACCCAGCGCCTTTGCCGCGATCCTGGCTGAGGTGCTGGCCCGCGGGGATTTACCGGACCTTATCAATTTCGCCCTACCAGCCGATGTCGAGATGGGAGATTTGCTGGATCACGCAGGCATGGACTGGACGGCAAGGGCCGCGGCGCCCGACTGCATCGCACGGGTCTGCCTTGACGTGACACGTCTGCAGGATGTCCTTGGCCGCAGGCTGGCCCCGGCGACCGCGGTGGCGATCGTCGCCGACTTCCGGGCCTTTTCGACATGAACTGGCGGAAACGGGTCTTCGACGTCGTGCTGGCGTGCCTTCTGCTGGCGATCCTGGCGCCTGTCGCGACCCTGATCGCGGCCTGGCTTCTGGTCCGCCAGGGACGCCCGGTCTTTCACGTCTCGATCCGGTGCCATGCGCCGGGACAGGTCTTCGGGCTGATCAAGTTCCGCACCATGCATGCCGATCCGGGCGATCGCGGCGTCTCGGGCGGGGACAAGCGGGGCCGGATCACCCGCGACGGCGCCTGGCTGCGTGCCTCGCGGCTGGATGAGGTGCCGCAATTGCTGAACATCCTGCGCGGAGACCTGAGCTTCGTGGGTCCGCGCCCGCCTCTGCCGGAATACGTGAACCGCTTCGAGCCTCTCTATTCCGCCGTGCTGCGCAACCGGCCCGGGCTGACGGGGCTGGCCACTTTGGTATTCCACCGGCATGAGGCGGCGCTTCTGGCCGCGTGCCGGGACGCGGGAGAGACGGATGCGGTCTATGCGCGCCGCTGCGTTCCCCGCAAGGCGCGGCTGGATCTGATCTATCAGGCGCGGCAATCCCTGTGGCTGGACGCGGTCCTGCTGTGGCGCACGCTGCGGGCGATCCTGGCGCGGTGATCCGCGGAAATTCGTCGGATTTTAACCGTTCCCAGCATGAATGCGGACAGTCCACAAGACAGGTCTGCGCAAACGTGATCCTGACGCTTCTGAAATCGACCGGCCGCACGCGGAAACAGATGATCCTCATGGGCCTCGATCTGGCATTGCTGCCGCTTGCGCTGGCGGTCGCGATGATGGCGGTCCGGGATCAGGCGCCGGGACAGACCGGCCTCGCGGCGATGGCGCTGGTCCTGCCCTGCGTGATGGCGGCGGCGGCGGCGATATCCCTGCGGCTGGGGTTCTGGGCAATCCGGCTGAACGCCTTCGATGCCTCCGGGATCGGCAAGG
>SBFT01000359.1 GCA_006227805.1 Paracoccaceae bacterium | reverse complement strand
CATGCTGAAGCATCGCGGCTTTCCCGGACGCCTTCCCGGCACCGATTTCCAGTTCACCATCCGCCGCGCCAATCCGCGCGGGATCACGCCGATCATCCGGCGCGAGCGCTTCGCCGACCGCAAGGCGGTGGACCGGCGCGCGGACGAAGCCTTCATGGCCGCGCTCTGGGCGCAGTTCGGCGACCAGCCCTTCGAGCGCGGCAACCTGGATGCGGGGCGGTTGAGCTGGCTCTTCGGCCGCGAGGTCGTGCCGGCCGGGGATCCGTTCGATCCGAAAAGCTACGAGGCGCTGCTGGTTATCGACGTGAACGTGGCGCAGGCCAGCTTTCCCGGAGTTTTCGAGGAATGATCGGCGGCTTTCTGCATATGGCCTCCGGTTTTCGGCGCGAAATGGCCCAAACCGGCGCGGTGCGCGGAAAGCCGTTGGCAGGGCGCGGCCTTCGCGCCAGAGTGAATAACGAAGATAGGACCTCCATCCAGGAAGCATCTTCGAAACACCTATTCCGTACCCCTTCCCTAGGCGGGCAGGACAGCGCACCCCAAGCTGACCTGCCCGCGATTTTCCCAACGATTTTCCCCGCGATATCCCGCATGTCCCGGCGCCACGGGCTTCGGCGTCAATTTGCCGTGCCGCCTGACTTGTGCAGTTTTGTCTTGCGCGGACGGCCGAATATGCGAAGCGTTTGCGCATCAGGCAACGAACCAAGAAAAGGATGGGCGGAATGCGTATGCGGAACATCGTCGTGGCACTGGCACTCTGCGGCGGGCTGGCGGCCTGCGGCGACACCCTGGGCGAACAGGCCCTGGTCGGCGGCGTCGCCGGTGTCGGCACGGCGGCTGTCATCGATGGCAACCTTCTCACCGGCGCCGCGATCGGCGCGGGTGCGAATATCCTCTATTGCCAGCAGAACCCGGGCAAATGCTGACCTGACCGGGCCCGGCGCCCGGTCCAACCCGAATTCCATGCAGCGCGCCGCGCGCGGGGGCATCCCCGTGCGCGGCGCGTCGCGTTTCGACATATCCAAGACAAGGGACTGAAGATGTTCAACAAGATCCTGATCGCCAACCGGGGCGAGATCGCCTGCCGCGTCATCAAGACCGCCCGCAAGATGGGCATCAAGACGGTGGCGATCTATTCGGACGCGGATGCCCACGCGCTGCATGTGCGCATGGCCGACGAGGCGGTCCATATCGGCCCCGCGCCCGCGAACCAGTCCTATATCGTGATCGACAAGGTGATGGCCGCGATCCACGCGACCGGCGCCGAGGCGGTGCATCCCGGCTATGGCTTCCTGTCGGAGAACCCGAAATTCGCCGAGGCGCTGGAGAAGGCGGGTGTCGCCTTCATCGGGCCGCCCGTGGGCGCGATCGAGGCGATGGGCGACAAGATCACCTCGAAGAAGATCGCCGCCGAGGCGGGCGTCAGCACCGTGCCCGGCTACATGGGCCTGATCGCGGATGCCGACGAGGCGGTGAAGATCTCGGGAGAGATCGGCTATCCGGTGATGATCAAGGCCAGCGCCGGCGGCGGCGGCAAGGGGATGCGGATCGCCTGGACCGACGAGGAGGCGCGCGAGGGCTTCCAGAGTTCGAAGAACGAGGCGGCCAACAGCTTCGGCGACGACCGCATCTTCATCGAGAAATTCGTCACCCAGCCGCGCCATATCGAGATCCAGGTCCTGTGCGACAAGCACGGCAACGGCGTCTACCTGCATGAACGCGAATGTTCGATCCAGCGCCGGAACCAGAAGGTGGTGGAAGAGGCGCCCTCGCCCTTCCTGGACGAGGCGACGCGCCGCGCGATGGGCGAACAGGCGGTCGCGCTGGCCCATGCGGTGGGCTATGCGAGCGCGGGCACGGTCGAGTTCATCGTCGACGGCAACCGGAACTTCTATTTCCTGGAAATGAACACCCGGCTGCAGGTGGAGCACCCCGTCACCGAACTGATCACCGGCGTCGATCTGGTCGAACAGATGATCCGGGTCGCCGCGGGCGAAAGGCTGCCCTTCGCGCAGAAGGACCTGAAGATCACCGGCTGGGCGATCGAGAACCGTCTCTATGCCGAGGACCCCTATCGCGGCTTCCTGCCCTCGACCGGGCGGCTGACGCGCTATCGCCCGCCGGTCGAGGTGGCCGCGGGCCCGCTTCTGCAGAACGGCAAGTGGCAGGGCGAGGCGCCGAAGGGCGAGACGGCAGTGCGCAACGACACCGGCGTCTACGAGGGCGGCGAGATCAGCATCTATTACGATCCGATGATCGCCAAGCTCTGCACCTGGGGGCCGACGCGCGCGCAGGCCATCGAGGCGATGCGCGTGGCGCTGGACACCTTCGAGGTGGAAGGCATCGGCCACAACCTGCCCTTCCTGTCGGCGGTCATGGATCACCCGAAATTCGTCGCGGGCGACATGACCACGGCCTTCATCGCCGAGGAGTATCCCGAGGGCTTCGAAGGCGTGACGCTGCCGCCCGAGGACTTGCGCCGGATCGCGGCATCCTGCGCGGCGATGCACCGGGTGGCCGAGATCCGCCGCACGCGCCTGTCGGGCCGGATGGACAACCACGAGCGCAAGGTGGGCACCGACTGGGTCGTGTCGCTGCAGGGCGAGAGCTATCCCGTGACCATCGCGGCCGATCACGACGGCTCGACCGTGACCTTCGCCGATGGCGAGGCGATGCGCATCACCAGCGACTGGACCCCGGGGTCCACCCTGGCGCGGGTGAGTGTGGACGGCGAGCTGGTGGTGCTGAAGACCGCCAAGATCTCGGGCGGGTTCCGCATCCGGACCCGCGGGGCCGAGATGAAGGTGCATGTGCGCACGCCGCGCCAGGCCGAACTGGCAGCACTCATGCCCGAGAAGCTGCCGCCCGACACGTCCAAGATGCTGCTCTGCCCGATGCCGGGGCTGATCGTGAAGATCAATGTCGAGGTCGGCCAGGAGGTGCAGGAGGGCCAGTCGCTCTGCACCGTCGAGGCGATGAAGATGGAGAACATCCTGCGCGCCGAGCGCAAGGGCATCGTCGCGAAGATCAACGCCGCGCCGGGCGACAGCATGGGCGTCGACGAAGTGATCATGGAGTTCGAATAGGCCGCGCGCGCGCCGGGACAGCGGATGGGACAGGTTGACCGGATATCGCCCCTGACCCCGCGCGCGGCGGGGGATCAGCCCCCGCTGCGGCGGTCGCGGATCTCGCGCTGGCGCAGCGGCATCTTGTCGATCGAGCGGCTGATCTCGCGCACGTCCCAGGGGAAGGGTTTGCGCAGGTATACCTGCCCGTCCTTGCCCAGCAGCACCATCATGAAGCCGCGCGGGCGCAGTTTCTCGCGGATCGGCGACATCGCCGCGGGGTCGGAATCGGTGAGGATGATGACGTCGCGTTCGGCCAGTTCGTCCAGACCGCGGTTCAGAAGCTCGATCTGTTCGGTGAAGCGGGGATCGGCCTCGCTGTCGCCGAAGACGACGATCACGCGGTTGATCCAGACGAAGTCCTCGAGGCTGGCATCGCCCGCGGGGCGGATGATCTGCGCCTCGACGGGTTCGGCGGCATCCGCCGCATCGGCCAGATGGGGCAAAATGCCTGCCAGAACAAGCGCCAGGATGTATCTCATGCGTCGACCTCCGGGGTCATACATAGGCTCGGAGGGAGAGTTTTCGAACATCTGGGGCCCCACGTCACGAAAAATTTTCGTCGTTAATCGGCTGGATAGCCGCTTGCGCCATATTGGCCGCGAACCCCGCATCTGGGCCGGACGGGGCGGCGCGGCACTCGGGGGCGATCGGGCGCATGGACGTGACCTTGCACATGGGGGCGCATCGCTGCGCAACCACGTCCTTTCAGCACTACCTGCGGGCCAATGCGGGCTGGCTGGCGCGGCAGGAGCTGGGCTTCTGGGGGCCGTTGCGCACGCGCACGGGCCTGATGCAGGGCCTCCTGCCGCAACCGGGGCAGATCGAACCGGACGCCTGTCCGGCGCAGGCGGGGCTGCGCCTGCAACGGGCGCTGGATCAGGCCTCGGGCCTGCGCCGGCTGATCGTCAGCGACGAGAATTTCCTGGGCACGATGCGGGCGAACCTGCGCAGCGGCGCGCTCTATCCCGGGGCGGGTGCGCGTGCGGCGCGGCTGGGGGCGGCCTTCGGCGACAGGCTGGGCGAGGTCGTGCTGAACATCCGTGCGACGGACGACTACTGGGCCTCGGCGCTGGGCTATTCGGTGGCGCGCGGTCATGGCCTGCCGCGGCCCGGACTGA
>SBFT01000360.1 GCA_006227805.1 Paracoccaceae bacterium | reverse complement strand
ACATGGTCACTTCCATGGCGATCATCGGGGCGATCGACAACACGATCCCGCTGGTCGCGCGCGACATCGGGCTGTGGCAATTCCACTTCGTGCGCGCGCTGATGGCCGCGCCCCTGGTGATCGCGCTGTCCCTGATCGGGCTGGGGTTCCTGCGCCCGCAGAGGCTCTGGGCGGTGGCGCTGCGCAGCGTGGTCCTGGCGGTCTCGATGCTGTTCTATTTCTCTGCGCTGGCGCTCATGCCCATCGCGCAGGCGCTGGCGGGGCTCTTCACCTCGCCCATCTTCATCCTGATCATCACCGCGCTGGTCCTGCGCCAGAAGATCGGGCCCTGGCGGATCGCCGCCGTCACGGTCGGCTTCCTGGGCATCCTTCTGGTGCTGCAACCCGATCCCACGAATTTCAGCCTTGTCACGCTGGTGCCGGTGGCGGCGGGCTTTCTCTATGCGCTGAGCGCGATGATCACCCGCCATCTCTGCGCGCAGGAAAGCACGGTGTCGCTCCTGGCGGGGATGTGGCTGACGCTGGGGATCATGGGCGCGCTTGGCGTTCTGGCGCTGTCGGTCTGGCCGCTGCCCTCGGTGCCGGGGCCCGACGGCTTCGTCACGCGCGGCTGGGTCTGGCCGATGTGGGGTTCGCTGCCCTGGGTCATGCTGCAGGCGGTGGGATCGGTCGCGGGCGTCTACATGATCATCAAGGCCTACCAGCTGGGCGAGCCGAGCCAGGTCGCCGTCTTCGAGTATTCGGTGATGATCTTCGGACCCCTCTATGCGCTGGCCTTCTTCGGGCAGACGCTGGGCCCCTGGGAAGTGGCGGGGATCGGGCTGATCCTGGTCGCGGGCGTCATCATTGCGCTGCGCTCGAAATAGGCTAGCCTCCGGGCCATGATCGTCTCGCCCGGGCGCGGCTACGTCTTCGTTCATGTCCCCAAGACCGGCGGCACCGCGATGGCGCTGGCGCTGGAAGCGCGGGCGATGAAGGACGACGTGATGATCGGGGACACGCCCAAGGCGCTGAGGCGCCGCCGCCGTGTGGACGTCTCAAGGGCGCGGGGGCGGGTCTGGAAGCATTCCACGCTGGCCGATATCGACGGGCTGTTCAGTGTGGGGCAGATCGCCGGGCTGTTCGCCTTCACGCTGGTGCGCAACCCCTGGGACAGGGTGGTCAGCTATTATCACTGGCTGCGCGTGCAGGGGTTCGAGCACCCGGCGGTCGCGGTGGCGAAGGCCCATGACTTCGCGGGCTTCCTGCGCGATCCGGGCATCCAGGCGAGCCTCGAGGCCCATCCGGCCGCGCGCTACATGACGCGCGCAGACGGGGTCGAGCAGGCGCAGGCCTATATCCGGATCGAGCATTTCGCGCAGGATGTCCGGCCGCTCGAGGCGCATCTCGGCTTTGCGCTCGCGCTTCCTGTCGCCAATGTCTCGCGGCGCGAGAGGGATTTCAGGCGCTGCTACGACGACGAGACCGCCGAGATCGTGGCGCGCGTCTGTGCGCAGGACATCGCGCGGTTCGGCTACCGGTTCGCGGGGTAGGGGGCTCTGCCCCCTCGGCCCTTGCGGGCCTCACCCCCGGGATATTTGGGGCAAGAGGAAAAGCGCAGAAGCGCCCTGTCTTCCTCTCGCGTCAAATATCCCGGGGGGTGCGGGGGGCTGGCCCCCCGCTGCCCATCAGGTCTCAGGCGGCCTTCGCCTCGGGGGCGAAGCGTTCGTAGAACGTCTCGCCCTTCTCGGCCATCTCGCGCAGGAGGGGCGGGCAGGCGAAGCGGTCTCCGTATTTCGCCTGCATCTCGTCGCATTTTTCCGCCGCCCAGGGCGCGCCGACGATGTCGAGCCAGCTGAAGGGCCCGCCCGACCACGGCGCGAAGCCCCAGCCCAGGATCGCGCCCACGTCGCCCTCGCGGATGTCTTCCAGCACGCCCGCTTCCAGCGCGCGCACCGCTTCCAGCACCTGCGAGAACATCAGCCGGTGCTGCACCTCGATCAGGTCGGGCTGGTCTTCCAGAAGCGGATACTTGTCGTTGAAGCCCTTCCAGTAGCCCAGCCGCTTGCCCCCCTCGTCATAGTCGAAGAAGCCCGCCTTGGCCTTCCGGCCCAGACGGCCCTGATCCACCATCCAGAAGGTGACATCGTCGGCGATCGATTTCGGATAGGCGTTGCCCATCGCCGCCATGGTCGCCCGGGCGATCTTGGCGCCGAGGTCCAGCGAGGTCTCGTCCACCAGCTGGATCGGTCCGACGGGGAAGCCCAGCATCTGCGCGGCATTGTCGATCAGCGCGCGGCTGACGCCCTCGCCCGCCATCATCACGCCCTCGTTGATGTAGGGGATGATGCAGCGGTTGGCGTAGAAGAAGCGCGCGTCGTTGACGACGATCGGGGTCTTGCGGATCTGGCGCACGTAGTCGAGCGCCTTGGCCACCGCGCGGTCGCCGGTCTCGCGGCCCTTGATGATCTCGACCAGCAGCATCTTTTCCACGGGCGAGAAGAAGTGGATGCCGATGAACTGGTCGGGGCGCACGCTGGCCTTCGCGAGGTCGCTGATCGGGAGCGTCGAGGTGTTGGACGCGAAGATGCAGTCCTCGGGGATGATCGCCTCGACCTTTCTGGTCATCTCGGCCTTCACGGCGGGGTCCTCGAAGACGGCCTCGATGATCAGGTCGCAGCCCTTCAGCTGGTCGAGGTCCGGCGTCGCGGTGATGCGGTCGAGCATGGCCTGTTTCGTCTCGGGCGTGCCCTTGCCGCGCTTGATCCCCTTGTCGAGATAGGCCTCGGTATAGGCCTTTCCCTTGTCGGCGGCGGCCTGATCGCGGTCGATCAGCACGACCTCCATGCCCGCCTGTGCGGAGACGAGTGCGATGCCCGCCCCCATCATGCCCGCACCCAGCACGCCCAGCTTCTTCACGCGCTGGTCGGCGATGCCTTCGGGACGCACCGCGCCCTTCTCGAGCGCTTCCTTGTTCACGAAGAGCGAGCGGATCATGGCCGAGGACGAGGGGTTCATCAGGACATTGACGAACCAGCGCGCCTCGATCCGCAGCGCGGTGTCGAAATCGACCATCGCGCCTTCATAGACCGCGCTCAGAAGCGCCCTGGCCGCCGGGAAGGCGCCCTTGGTCTTGCCGTTCACCATCGCGGCCGCGCCGACGAAGGTGGGAAAGCCCGCGGGGTGATAGGGCGTGCCGCCCGGCATCTTGTAGCCCTTGGCGTCCCAGGGTTTCACCAGGTCGGCGTCCTTGGCCTGAAGGACCCAGGCCTTCGCGGCGGCCAGCGGATCGGCCACGACCTCGTCCACCAGGCCCGCGGCCCTGGCCTTGGCGGGCTCGACCAGCTTGCCTTCAAGAAGGAAGGGGGCCGCGCCCATCGCGCCGAGTTTCCTCACCAGCCGCGTGGTGCCGCCCGCGCCCGGGAAGATGCCGACCAGGATTTCCGGCAGGCCGACGCGCGCCTTGGGATTGTCGGCGAGGAAGATGCGGTGGGTGCAGAGCGGCAGTTCCAGCCCGATGCCGACACCGGTGCCCGGCATCGCGCAGGCGATGGGTTTGGCCCCCTTCTTCGTCTTGGGGTCCATCCCGCCCAGTTCGATCTTCCGCATCAGGTGGTGCATCTGCATGATGTAGTCGAAGAGGCCCTGGGCCGGGTTGTCGCCCGCCTGGTCGCGGATCACGGCCAGTTCGTTCAGGTCGGCGCCGCCCGCGAAGCTGCCTTCCTTTCCGGACGTGATCACGATGCCCTTGACGGCGTCATCGGCCAGCGCCTGGTCGATCAGCGTGCCGAGGTGCCGCGCGGCTTCGGCCCGCAGCACGTTCATGGACTTGCCGGGCACGTCCCAGGTGATGATGGCGACGCCGTCCGCGTCTGTCGTCATGGTGAAATCGGTCATGTTGTCGTTCCAATCCGTCTTGATGTTGCGCCTGCCCGCCGATCCGCGGCGGGCGCTGTGTGGTGTTTTCAGGAACCGCCGCTCCGGCGGCTCAGGTCGTGCCGCTGGGCATGGGCCATGTCGGTCACGATCACCGGGTTCTCGCTGTTACAGCCGTCCATCTCGATCCTGATCGCCTTCCACTGACCCTCGATCCGCATCAGGGTCATGCGGTTCGGATAGGGCTTGGGGGCCTGCTGTCCCGGCCGTTCCAGCACGGTGTCATGCTGGCCGACGATCATGTCGCTGCGTCCCGGCAGGAAGGCCGCCTCGCGGCATGTGCGCCGGTAGGCGACGACGCCGGCGCGCTCGAGATAATCGCGATACTCGGTCATCG
>SBFT01000172.1 GCA_006227805.1 Paracoccaceae bacterium | reverse complement strand
CCAAGCAGCCTTGTGGACAACCCGCCACTGGCGGTGGCGCGGGTGCTGGCGCAGGCCCGCAACGCCAGCGCCGCGCCCGGGGCGCGGCTGGTCGAGGGCTGGATGATCGAACCTGTCGCGCGGCCCGGGCGCGCGGTCTGGATCTGGGGCGCGGGCCATGTGGGCCGGGCGCTGGTGGATGTGCTGTCCCCCCTGCCCGATCTGGCGCTGACCTGGATCGACACCGCGCCCGAGCGCTTTCCGGACGCCATCCCCGAGGGCGTCACGATGCTGCCCGCCGCCGACCCCGTCCGCCTTGTCCCGCATG
Source organism: Paracoccaceae bacterium (assembly GCA_006227805.1). Taxonomy (GTDB): domain Bacteria; phylum Pseudomonadota; class Alphaproteobacteria; order Rhodobacterales; family Rhodobacteraceae; genus JAGYKE01. Next base: position 3,956 of record SBFT01000172.1, on the reverse strand, counting down.
CGCCGAGGCAGGCCGAACACCTGGTCCTGACCTATTCCCATGCGCTCGACCTGGCGCTTTGCCATGCGCTGCTGGGCCATGGCTTCGCCTTCGCCGGGCTGATCGGGTCGGCGACGAAATGGGCGCGCTTCCGGTCGCGGCTTGCCGCCCTTGGCCACGCACCGCAGGATATCGCCCGCATCACCTGCCCCATCGGCGCCCCCGCCCTGGGCAAACACCCCCACGCCATCGCGATCGGCGTCGCCGCGGGCCTGCTGGCGCGGGCCGCAACGATCGAGGACAGGAAGGACCGCAGCGCATGACCGAAACCCTTCTGGACCTGCACGGCCTGACCAAGGCCTATCCCGGCGTGGTCGCCAATTCCGACGTGTCCCTGCGCATCGGTGTGGGCGAGGTCCACGCCCTCCTGGGCGAGAACGGCGCGGGCAAGTCGACGCTGGTCAAGATGATCTACGGCCTCGTCAAGCCCGATGCGGGCCGGATGACCCTGCGCGGACGCCCCTTCGCCCCGTCCGAGCCACGCGCGGCGCGGGCCGACGGGATCGCCATGGTGTTCCAGCATTTCTCGCTCTTCGAGGCGCTGAACGTGGCCGAGAACGTGGCGCTGGGCATGGAGAACCCGCCCAGGCTGCGCGACCTGTCGCGCCGCATCCGCGAGGTGAGCGAGACCTACGGCCTGCCGCTCGACCCCGACCGGATCGTGGGCGACCTGTCGGCGGGGGAACGGCAACGGGTCGAGATCATCCGCTGCCTGTTGCAGGATCCGAAGCTTCTGATCATGGACGAGCCCACCAGCGTTCTGACCCCGCAGGAGGTCGAGATCCTGTTCCAGACGCTGCGCAAGCTGTCCGCCGAAGGCACGGCGATCCTCTACATCTCGCACAAGCTCGAGGAAATCCGCACGCTCTGCGACACCGCGACGATCCTGCGGCAGGGCAAGGTGGTCGGCACCTGCACCCCGCGCGAGACGACCGCCCGCGCCATGGCCGAGATGATGGTGGGCACGACGCTGAAGACGCCCGTGGCGCGCGATCACGCCCTGGGCGACGTGGCGCTGGACATCACCGGGCTGTCGGTGGCGTCCCCGGGCGCGTTCGGGACGTCGCTGAAGAACATCCACCTGACGCTGCGCCAGGGCGAGGTTCTGGGCATCGGCGGCGTCGCGGGCAATGGCCAGGACGAGCTTCTGGGCGCGCTCTCGGGCGAGATCCGCAGCGCGCCCGAGGCGATCCGGCTGGAGGGCCGGCCGGTCGGCCACCTGGGCCCCAACCAGCGCCGCGCGCTGGGATTGCTGGCGGCACCCGAGGAACGCCTGGGCCATGCCGCCGCCCCGGACATGAGCCTGACCGAGAACGCCCTGCTGACGGGCGCCGTGCGCAAGGGCCTGGAACGGCGGGGTTTTCTCGATTGGGGACAGGCGCGCAGCTTTGCCGAGGACGTGATCAGGGCCTTCGACGTGCGCACGCCGGGGCCCGCCAACGCGGCGCGGTCGCTGTCGGGGGGCAACCTGCAGAAATTCGTGATCGGTCGCGAGGTGTTGCAGGCCCCGCGGGTGCTGGTCGTGAACCAGCCCACCTGGGGGGTCGACGCGGCGGCGGCGGCCGCCATCCGGCAGGCGCTGCTGGATCTGGCGGGGGACGGCGCGGCGGTGCTGGTGATCAGCCAGGACCTGGACGAACTCATGGAGATCTCGGGCCGCTTCGCCGCGCTGAACGAGGGGCGCCTGTCCGACATCCGGCCCACCCCGGGGCTGAGCGTCGACGAGATCGGCCTGATGATGGGCGGCGCGCACGGGATGGAGGTGGCCCATGTCTGAGGCGCGTCCGGGCGGCACGGTCGGGATTTGCGTATTTTCGACCAGAAAGAGGCGAGGTGACCACGCATGATCCGGCTGGAGAAACGGCCGCAGCCCTCGCGCCTGTGGTCCGCAGCCACCCCGGTGGTGGCGGTGCTGGCGACGATGGTGGCGGGGGGGATCCTCTTCGCGATGCTGGGCAAGGATCCGGTGCTGGCGATCCGCACGATCTTCTGGGAGCCCCTGTTCGGCGAGTTTTCCTTCTTCTATCGCCCGCAACTGCTGATCAAGGGCGCGCCGCTGGTGCTGATCGCCATCGGCCTCAGCCTGGGGTTCAAGGCGGGGATCTGGAACATCGGGGCGGAGGGCCAATACATCGTCGGCGCCATCGTGGGGGCGGGCATCGGCCTTGCCTTCTACCCGATGGAGGCCTGGTACATCTTTCCGATGATGGTGCTGGGCGGGGCCGTGGGGGGCATGCTCTGGGGGCTGATCCCCGCGATCCTGAAGGTCCGCTTCGGCACGAACGAGATCCTCGTCTCGCTCATGCTGGTCTACGTGGCCGAGCAACTGCTGGCCAAGATGGCCCTGGGACTTCTGAAGAATCCCGAAGGCTTCGGCTTTCCGGGGTCGCGCAACCTGCAGCAATACCCGTCCGCCCATAACGCCGAGATCATCGCGGGATCGGGTGTGCATTGGGGGGTCGTGGCGGCGATGATCGCGGTGATCTTCGCCTATGTGCTGCTGAACCGGCACATGCTGGGCTTCCAGATCCGGCTGACCGGCGAGGCGCCGCGCGCGGCGCGCTTCGCGGGCGTGAACCCCGCGCGGCTGATCCTGGTCTGCCTGGGGCTGTCGGGGGCGCTGGCGGGCCTGGCGGGCCTGTTCGAGGTGGCGGGCCCCGCCGGCCGGATCACGATCGACTTCAACGTGGGCTACGGGTTCACCGCGATCATCGTGGCTTTCCTCGGCCGGTTACATCCCGTCGGCATCCTGCTGGCGGGCCTGTTGATGGCGCTGACCTATATCGGCGGGGACATCGCGCAGAGCCAGCTGGGCCTGCCCGCCGCGTCGATCCAGGTCTTCCAGGGGATGCTGCTGTTCTTCCTGCTGGCGGTGGACCTGTTGACGAATTACCGGGTGCGAATGACCCGGCGCGAGGTGGCGTGATGGACCTGTCCGCAATCAATCCGCTTCTGCTGCTTGCGTCCCTCATGGTCGCGGCGACGCCGATCCTGCTGGCCGCCATCGGCGAACTCGTGGTCGAGAAGGCGGGCGTGCTGAATCTGGGGGTCGAGGGGATGATGATCCTGGGCGCGATCACCGGTTTCATCGTGGCGGTGAACACGGGCTCGGCGTTGGTCGGGTTCCTGGGCGCGGCGGCGGGGGGCATGGCGCTGGCGGCGCTGTTCGCGATCCTGACGCAATATGCGCTGTCGAACCAGGTGGCGACGGGTCTGGCACTGACGCTGTCGGGGCTGGGGCTGAGCGCGCTGCTGGGGCAGCCCTACATCGGGGTGAAGTCGGAACCCCTGGGCGATCTTCATCTGCCCGTCCTGCGGGACATCCCCGTCCTGGGGCCGATCCTGTTCCAGCACGACCTGATGGTCTATGTGGGCCTGGCGCTGGTGGCGGGCACCTGGGCCTTCCTGAAATACAGCCATGCCGGGCTGATCCTGCGCGCGGTGGGCGAAAACCACGACGCCGCGCGGTCTCTGGGCTACAACGTGCGGCGCATCCGGGTCATGGCGATCCTTTTCGGCGGCGCCTGCGCGGGTCTGGGGGGCGGATACCTGAGCCTTGTGCGCGTGCCGCAATGGACCGAGGGCGTGACCGCCGGCCAGGGCTGGATCGCGCTGGCCATCGTCGTCTTCGCCAGCTGGAAACCGGGGCGCGCGCTTCTGGGCGCCTATCTTTTCGGCGGGGTCACGGTGCTGCAGCTGAATCTGCAGGCGGCGGGCGCCAACATCCCGGTCGAATACCTGTCGATGTCGCCCTATCTTGCCACGATCCTCGTTTTGGTCATCATGTCCGCCGGTCGCGCCCCCGGCTCGCTCGGGCGGACATTCCATGCCTCGGGCTGAGGCGCTGCAAAGGGGGCGGTCAAGCCTCCGTCTAACAAGGGAGTGACGTCAGTCATGAAAAGAAGAACTCTGCTGGC
>SBFT01000066.1 GCA_006227805.1 Paracoccaceae bacterium | reverse complement strand
GGCGCACGTCATGCTCGATCACGTCCAGCAGCCTTTCGCGCTGATCCTCGCGCTTGACCATGCGCAGTGTGCCGACGGCGCTGCGCAGGGACGCGAGCGGGTTCTTGATCTCGTGCGCGACGTCGGCGGCGAATTGTTCGTTCGATTCGATCCTGTTGTAGAGCGCCGAGACCATGCCCCGCAGCGCCCCCGACAGGCGGCCGATCTCGTCGGGGCGCGCGGTCAGGTCGGGAATGCGGATGCGGCTGGGACGCTTGCGGCCGGTGTCGCGGTCGCGGCCCAGTTCGACGGCCTCGGCCAGGTCGGCGAGCGGATTCACGATGGTCGAGGCCAGCACCAGCGACAGGCCGATCGACACCATCGTGGCGATCAGGAACATCTGCAGCATCCGCTCGCGCTCGGCGCGCAGCATGAGGTCGATCTCGCCGCCGGCGCTGGCCGCGGCGACGACGCCCACGACGGCGCCGTTCTGAAGGATCGGGCTGGTCGCCGCAAAGACCCTGCCGGCCGCGGTCTCGAGATCGGTGCGCAGCTGCGCGCCGTTGCCCACGGTCGGCGCGACCAGCGCGGCGATCTGGTCGGCCAGAGCAGGCGGCGGAGGGGCGTCCGGCCGGACCAGGCCCGCAACCGAAGACCACAATCCCGCCAATCCGTCGGTGATCAGGGTGGGCCCCGGCGGCTGGCTGATGGCGGCGTCGATCATGGCGCCGAAGCCCGCGCCCTGCCGGTCGACGATCAGCGTTCCGGCGGCGTCGAAGACGAAGACCTCGGTCCCGGCGCGCAGCCGCAGCGCCGAGACGGTGGCGGCGGCGTCGATGCCGTCGCCGGTGGCCAGGCTGACCGGCGCGCCCGCGGGCAGGCCCGCCTCGATCACGCCCGCGACCAGTGCCGCGTCCGATACCAGCGCGCCCATCCGCTGGGTGGTGTAGCTGTCGCGCGATCCGCTCAGCCACAGGATGCCGGCGGCCAGGATGTTCAGCGCGATCAGGTTGAACGTGACGATCTTGCGCGTGAGCGGCGAGGAATTCCAGGACAGCAGGCGACCGCGGCTGGCGCGGCGGTCCTGCACATCCTGTTCCACGTGGGCGTCGGGCACGACCCAGTCATCGCCGAGAACGACGTCGCCGCGCTGATCCGAGACGGGTGGGTTTGTGTCGCGCACAAACGTCCTTTCAGGTCTGGCCATTCGGGGCCTTATTCTTCGTTGTACCTGTAGCCGATCCCGTAGAGCGTCTCAATCGCCGAGAAGTCGTCGTCGACGCTGCGCATCTTCTTGCGCAGGCGCTTGATGTGACTGTCGATCGTGCGATCGTCGACATAGACCTGGTCGTCGTAGGCGACATCCATCAGCTGGTCGCGGCTTTTGACGAAGCCGGGCCGCTGGGCCAGCGCCTGCAGCAGCAGGAATTCGGTCACGGTCAGCGACACATCCTGGCCCTTCCAGGTCACGGCGTGACGCAGGGGGTCCATCCGCAGATGGCCGCGTTCCAGCACCTTGGTTTCCGGCGTGTCGCCCACGATGTCGCCGTTCACCGCGTCCTGGCGGCGCAGCAGCGCGCGGATGCGCTCGACCAGCAGGCGCTGCGAGAAGGGTTTCTTGACATAATCGTCGGCGCCCATGCGCAGGCCCAGAACCTCGTCGATCTCGTCGTCCTTCGAGGTCAGGAAGATCACCGGCATGGTGGTCTTCTGGCGCAGGCGCTGCAACAGGTCCATGCCGTCCATGCGCGGCATCTTGATGTCCAAGACGGCCATGTCGGGCAGTTTCTTGTTGAACGCGTCCAGTGCGGCCTGGCCGTCATTGTAGGTTTCCACCTCGAAACCTTCGGCTTCGAGAGTCATCGAGACCGACGTCAGGATATTCCTGTCGTCGTCGACAAGTGCGATTCTAGACATGGGGTTTGCCCTTATGCTGCTCTTTTCGACCTGCTTTTTTCATCATTCATCGCTTTTTTGCCGTTCCGAATCAATCCTTAACTGCGAAATGCGGCGCGGAACGGTTGCTATTGCGCCACAAAATCCTTTCCGAACCCTCAATTTCGCCATCTTCGGAAACCCGATTTGCCATGGTTGCGCTAACCCGCGGGGTGATGGCGCTAACTGCGCCAAACCGACCTGTTCACCTGCTAAACCCTCGTGTTAAGAGCGCCGCGACAACCCTGCGGACAGGTGCTCGGGACGTTGTCAGACCAGCCGCAGACAGGACGCGGCCTTTGAGGAGATCGGCAGACATGACCATCGGACGGGTAAATCCGAAGTTCCGCCTGGAAGACCAGGGGATCGAGGGGCTGGGACAGGTCCATTACAACCTGATGGAGCCGGCGCTCGTCGAGATCGCGATCAAGCGCGGCGAAGGCACGCTGGGGCGTGGCGGCGCCTTTCTGGTGACCACGGGCAAGTTCACGGGCCGGTCCCCCAAGGACAAGCACGTCGTCCGGACCGACAGCGTCGCCGACAGCATCTGGTGGGAGAACAACGCCGCGATGTCGCCGGAAGGCTTCGACGCGCTCTATGCCGACATGCTGGCCCACATGAAGGGCCGCGACTATTTTGTGCAGGACCTCGTGGGCGGTGCGGATCCCGCGCATTCGATCAACGTGCGCATGGTGACCGAACTGGCCTGGCACGGCCTCTTCATCCGCCACCTCCTGCGCCGTCCCGACCGGTCCGAGCTGAACGACTTCACGGCCGATTTCACCGTCATCAACTGCCCCAGCTTCCAGGCCGACCCCAAGCGCCACGATTGCCGGTCCGAAACCGTGATCGCGATGAACTTCGACCGCAAGCTGATCCTGATCGGAGGCACCGAATACGCGGGCGAAAACAAGAAGTCCGTCTTCACGCTGTTGAACTACCTCTTGCCCGAGAAGGGCATCATGCCGATGCACTGCTCGGCCAACCACGCGCCGGGCAACCCGGTGGACACCGCCGTCTTCTTCGGCCTGTCGGGCACCGGCAAGACCACGCTCTCGGCTGATCCCGAACGCGTGCTGATCGGCGACGACGAACACGGCTGGTCCGACCGCGGCACCTTCAACTTCGAAGGCGGCTGCTATGCCAAGACCATCTCGCTGAGCGAGGAAGCCGAGCCCGAGATCTACGCCACAACCACCCGGTTCGGCACGATCATCGAGAACATGATCTTCGACCCCGAGACGTTCGAGCTGGATTTCGAGGATGACAGCCTGACCGCGAACATGCGCTGCGCCTACCCGCTCGACTACATCTCGAATGCGTCCGCGACCGCACTCGGCGGGCATCCCAAGAACATCATCATGCTGACCTGCGACGCCTTCGGCGTGCTGCCGCCGATCGCGCGGCTGACGCCGGCGCAGGCGATGTATCACTTCCTGTCGGGCTTCACCGCCAAGGTGGCGGGGACCGAACGCGGCGTGACCGAACCGCAGCCCACCTTCAGCACCTGTTTCGGCGCGCCCTTCATGCCGCGCCGCCCCGAGGTCTACGGCAACCTCCTGCGCGAGAAGATCGCCCAGCACGGCGCCACCTGCTGGCTGGTCAATACCGGCTGGACCGGCGGTGCCTATGGCGTTGGCAATCGGATGCCGATCAAGGCCACCCGCACCCTGCTGACCGCGGCGCTCGACGGCACGCTGGCCCATGCCGAATACCGCAAGGACGCCAATTTCGGCTTCGAAGTGCCGAAATCCGTCCCCGGCGTGCCCGAGCTGCTGCTGGACCCGCGCCGCACCTGGGACGACAAGGCGGCCTATGACCGCCAGGCGGCGAAGCTGGTGCAGATGTTCGCGGACAACTTCGCGCAATATCTGCCCCATATCGACGACGACGTGCGCGCCGCCGCCATCGGCTGATCCGCTTTGGCAATGACCTCCGAAAGCCCCGTGCCCAAGGCGCGGGGCTTTTTTTGTGGCGCGCCCTACATCCCCATCAGCCCGCGCCGCACCAGGTTCAGCCCCGCCACCACCAGCACGATCAGCGTCAGCCTGCGGAACAGCGCCTGATCGACCCAGCGCTGCATCCAGCCCCCGATCCACATCCCCAGGATGGCGGGCAAGACCAGGCTGGCCGAAAAGGGCGCCGTCTGCGCGTTCAGCACGCCCGAGCCCAGATGCGCCCCCGCCAGCGCCACCGCGCCCAGCCCGTAGATCACCCCCTGCACCCGCAGCGCATCGGCCTTGGGCGTATCGAGCGCGGTCAGGTAGGCCACCGTCGGCGGACCCCAGATGCCGGAAAACCCGCCGATGAAGCCGGCGACGGCGGCGACCCCCGCATCGACCCGGGGCGACTGCCGCGAGACGCGGAACCGCACCCCCGCCAGCAGCAGGACCGCAAACAGCGTGACCGGCAGACCGATCCCCAGCAGCAGGACCGGCTGCGGCACCACGCCGACCAGCTGGGCGCTGCTCACCAGCACCAGCCCGCCCACGATCAGGAAGACCCGGAACTGGCGGATCGACCAGGCCGCCGCGCGCCAGCCCTGCGCCAGCGCCTGCATCGCGTTCGTCACCAGCGTCGGCAGGATCAGGCCCGCCAGGGCGATCTCGGGCGGCAGGATCAGGCTCAGGCCCGAGATCAGCACCATCGGCATGGCAAAGCCCACAAGGCCCTTGATCACGCCCGCCAAAGCGGCGACAGCAAAGGCAAGAGCCAGGTCCTGAGGGCCGGGAAGGGCAAGGATCGCGTCCATGCGCCCCTTCTACGACGGGACATTCCGGTCCGCATCCGGAATGTCGTCACGAAATTTTCGATCCGATCCGCGCGCTGACGGGTATTTAAGTTGCGCTGCACCTGCGAAAGAATTAGGACCAACCGACAGGAATCAACAGGATGAATGACATGGCCCATGACGGACAGGACATGACGATCGCCGCACCCGTGATCCTTCCCGACCTGCTGGCGCTGACGCGCGGCGCGCTGGCCCCGGCCGAAGCCGTGCTGGCGCTCGCCCGCGACCGCGTGCGCGACATGGTCAGCGAAGGCGGCCGCGTCTCGAACACCCTGATCGAGGCCGAGCAGACCGCCGCGCATGGCCTCGCCTGGCTGGCGACCTACGTCGAATCCCTGCGCCAGATGCAGGCCTGGGCCGAGAAACTGCAGGCCCAGGGCAAGTTCGGCGAAATCGAACAGATCATCCACCAGATCGCCTTCGGCGAGTATCTCTCGCAGATCCGCGGCGGCATCCAGATGAACCAGGCCGAGATCCTGCGCCCGCAGGACATGGGCCTGCGCGCCGACGACCTGGGCGGACTCTCCTCGCCGGAAGTCGTCCTGCTGATGCAGGGGGGGAACACCCAGGCCGCGCGCCTGCGCCTCGTCGCCCTGATGCAGGAGCAGAAGGCCAACGTGATCTTCGGCGCAAGCGGCCTGGATGACGAACTCGAGATGATCCGCGAACAATTCCGCCGCTACGCGCTGGAGAAGGTCGAACCCTTCGCCCATGACTGGCACCTCAAGGACGAACTGATCCCGATCGAGGTGATCGAGGAACTGGCCGAAATGGGCGTCTTCGGCCTGACCATCCCCGAGGAATTCGGCGGCCTGGGCCTGTCCAAGGCCTCGATGTGCGTGGTCTCGGAAGAGCTTTCGCGCGGCTATATCGGCGTGGGTAGCCTCGGCACGCGGTCCGAGATCGCGGCGGAACTGATCATCGCCGGCGGGACCGAGGCCCAGAAGGCCCACTGGCTGCCGAAGATCGCCAGCGCCGAGATCCTGCCCACCGCCGTCTTCACCGAACCGAACACCGGATCGGACCTGGGCGCCCTGCGCACCCGCGCCGTCAAGGACGCGACCGGCGATTACCGGATCACCGGCAACAAGACCTGGATCACCCATGCTGCGCGCACCCATGTGATGACGCTGCTCGCCCGCACCGATCCCGCGACCACCGATTACCGCGGCCTGTCGATGTTCCTGGCGGAAAAGACGCCCGGCACCGACGCGGACCCCTTCCCCACCCCCGGCATGACCGGCGGCGAGATCGAGGTCCTGGGCTATCGCGGCATGAAGGAATACGAACTGGCCTTCGACAACTTCCATGTGAAGGCCGAGAACCTGCTGGGCGGCGAGGAAGGCCGCGGCTTCAAGCAGCTGATGGAAACCTTCGAAAGCGCCCGCATCCAGACGGCGGCGCGCGCCGTGGGCGTTGCGCAATCGGCCCTCGACATCGCCATGCAATATGCCGAGGACCGCAAGCAGTTCGGCAAGCCCCTGATCGCCTTCCCGCGCGTCGCCAGCAAGCTGGCGATGATGGCCGTCGAACTGACCGTCGCGCGCCAGCTCACCTATTTCAGCGCCTTCGAGAAGGACGAAGGCCGCCGCTGCGATCTCGAGGCCGGGATGGCGAAACTCCTGGGCGCGCGCGTCGCCTGGGCGGCGGCCGACAACGGCCTTCAGATCCATGGCGGCAACGGCTTCGCGCTGGAATACAGGATCAGCCGCGTTCTCTGCGACGCCCGCATCCTCAACATCTTCGAGGGTGCCGCGGAAATCCAGGCGCAGGTGATCGCAAGAAGGCTCCTCGGCTGACCGGAGGGCGCGGCGTCAGACCCGCCGCGCCATCTCGTCGATCAGACGTCCCCGCGCCTGCGGCACCGGTCGGTTGCCCAGGCTCCTGGCCAGTTTCTCGGTCAGGAAATGGCCCGTGACCCCCAGCGCCGCGACGATCTCGGCATCACCGGCCTCGCCCTGCCCCCGCATCACCGGCGGCAGCGGCAGCAGGCGATCCACCCACTCCCCCGCCCCTGCGCGCGACACCGCGCGTCCCGTCCGGGGCGAGACATGCTCCAGCCCCTCGGTCGCCCCGGTGACCGCGCAGGCGGACAGGTCCAGACCGAAACCGGTTTCCTCAAGCAGCGCCATTTCCCAGCGCAGATAGGCCAGCGGCCAGAGATCATCCTGACCCAGCAGGTCCAGAAGGCCCATCGTCCGGCGATAGAGCGGGGGATGCGGCTCGCGCTCGGGCAGGCAGAAGGCGATCAGCGCGGTGACCGCGTTCAGCCCCGCCAGCGCCAGCCGTCCCCCCATCGCCTGCACCGCGCGCGACCGCACCAGATCGACGCTGAAGACCCCGATATGATCCTCGAGCCGCGCGCGCCAGGCCACGTCCAGCTGCGCGCCGGGTTGCAGGATCGGCGCGATCTTCCGGCTGGCACCACCGCGCACCACGCCCGCATGACGCCCCTGCGCTTCGGTGAACACGTCGATGATGGCGGCACTTTCGCCATGCCGCCTGACCGACAGCAATATCCCTTCGCCGCGCCATTCCATGCGCCGACCCTTCCCCGCCCCGCGCAAAAGCGCAAGCGCCGCCTCTTTCTGGTCCCAAATACGCCCGGGGGTCAGCCATCTGTGGCGCCACTGGTTCGGGCCCGGATGGCGACGGGTGGAACCCCCGGCGCTACTCCAGCCCCTCCTGCCCCAGCAGGTGCCGACCGCCGCGGTCCTCGACCTCGATCACCCACAGGTCCGGATCGAACCCGCGCTGGCGCGCCACGGCAGCATCGACCGCCGCCTCCTCGCCCTCGGCCAGGACCACCCAGGCGCGCGCGCCTGTCGCCAGATCGAAGGACCGCTGAAACGCCGCCGCCCGGCCGTCGAGCGTGTTCAGCTTGACCAGCACCGCGCCGCCCGTGTCGTCGCCATGCGCCGTCACGAAGGCGGGAATGTCATGCTGCCGCAGCCGCGCCAGGTAGGCCTGGACCCAGAACCCCGAGGCCAGCCGCGTCACGCGTTCCCGTCCCTGAAATCCAGTCCCATCTCGGAATAGCGCTCGGCCTCGTCCTGCCAGTTGGGCCGCACCTTCACCTGCAGGAACAGGTGCACCTTGCGGCCCAGGAACTCCTCAAGCTCCTGGCGCGCGGCCTGGCCCACCGCCTTGATCGTCTCGCCCTTCTTGCCCAGCACGATCCCCTTGTGCCCGTCGCGCGCGACATAGATGACCTGGTCGACGCGCGCCGATCCGTCGGGACGTTCCTCCCAGGCCTCGGTCTCGACCGTCAGCTGGTAGGGCAGTTCCTGGTGCAGGCGCAAGGTCAGCTTCTCGCGCGTCATCTCGGCCGCGATCATGCGCATCGGCAGATCGGCCAGCTGGTCCTCGGGGTAGAGCCAGGGGCTCTCGGGCAGTTGCGTCGCCAGCCAGCGGCGCAGGTCGTCGACGCCATGGCCACGCTCGGCCGAGATCATGAAGGTCCGCGCGAAAGGATAGGCCGCGTTCAGCGTCTCGCTCAGGCCCAGCAGGACCGGCGCCTCGACCCGGTCGATCTTGTTGATGGCCAGCGCGACGACGCGGCCCTTCGGCATCTGCGCCAGGCCTTCCAGGATGCGCTCGACCCCCGGCGTCACCCCGCGATGGGCCTCGACCATCAGGACGATCACGTCGGCATCCGCCGCGCCCGCCCAGGCCGCCGCCACCATGGCGCGGTCCAGTCGCCGGCGCGGCTGGAACAGGCCCGGCGTGTCGACGAAGACGATCTGCGCCTCCCCCTCCATCGCCACGCCGCGGATGCGCGCGCGGGTGGTCTGCACCTTGTGGGTCACGATGGACACTTTCGCACCCACCATGCGGTTCATCAGCGTGGACTTGCCCGCATTGGGCTCGCCGATCAGGGCGACGAATCCGGCGCGCGTGGTCATCAGGTGGGCTCCTCGGGTTGCCAAGGGCGGCTCGTAACCGAAAACGCCGCGCGCTTCCAGCCTCAAGCGCGCCCCTGCCGCGACAGGGTATAGAGGCCGCTTGCCACGATCAGCGCGCAGCCTGCCCAGGTGGCCGCGTCGGGGCGCTCGCCGAAGACCAGGTAGGCCAGGGCGAAGGCGAAGATCAGCCGGGTATAGCGGAAGGGCGCCACCGCCGCGATCGCGCCGCTGCGCATGGCGAAGGTCAGCGCGCCATAGGCCAGCGCCCCGAAGATGGCCGCCGCCGCCAGACGGGCGGCATCCGCCGCGCCGGGCAGGACCGCGGCCTGACCGGTCCAGACCATGTGGACCAGCCCCGCCACCACGAGAACGGCAAAGCCCAGGCTGCCCAGTTGCGCCATCGACATCGCGGGCGGGCTGGCGCGCGTCGCGAGATCCCGCGCGGCGAAGCCGATCATGCCCATCACCGCGAACAGCGACGCGGGCTCGAACGCGTCGAGCCCCGGACGCAGGATGATCAGCACGCCGAGGAAGCCCAGACCGATCGCGCTCCAGCGCCGCCAGCCGACGCGCTCGCCGAAGACCAGCACCGCGCCCAGCGTCACCACCAGGGGGGCCGCCTGCAGGATGGCGGATGTGCTGGACAAGGGCGTCAGGGCCAGCGCCAGCCCATACCCCAGCCGACCGGCGATCTCGAAACCCGTCCGGATCAGCAGGGGCGGCGTCAGGATCGCGGGGTGCCAGATGCGTTCGCCCGCACGCAGGGACAGAAGGGCGAAGATCGCAAGGCCCCCAAGGCCCACCCCCAGCAGGGCCATGCCCACGGGCAGGCGCGCGGTGGCGGCCTTGAAGAACACATCCTCGACCGCGAAGGCCGCCATCGACAGCACCATGAAGGCCGCGCCGCGCAGATCGGGGGAAAGGTCCGCCAGCGACCGGGCCATCATGCGCCGCGCGCTTCGACCTGCGTTAGCATCGCGCGCGCGGCCGCCTGTTCGGCCTGCCGCTTGGACCCGGCATGGGCATGGACCCTTGTGCCGTCCTGAAGCCGCGCCTCGATCGTGAATTCGGGCGCGTGATCGGGCCCCGAGCGCGCCGTCTCGACATAGGTGGGCGGCGGCATCCCGCGCGCCTGGGCCCATTCCTGCAAGGCGGTCTTGGCGTCGCGGGCATCCGCCTCGACGCCCGCGATCCGCGCCCCCCAGAGACGCAGAACCATCGCCTTGGCGGCGGCGAAACCGCCGTCGCGGTAGACGGCGGCGATCACCGCCTCCATCGCGTCGCCCAGAAGCGCCTGCTTGCGCCGCCCGCCCGACAGCATCTCGGACCGGCCCAGCCGCAGGACCGCGCCCAGGTCGATCTCGCGCGCGACATCGGCGCAGGTTTCCTTGCGCACCAGCGCGTTGAAGCGCGGTGCCAGCTGGCCTTCGCGCGCGTCGGTGTCGTCCTCCAGCAGAGCCTCGGCCATGACCAGGCCCAGCACCCGGTCGCCCAGGAATTCCAGCCTCTGGTTGTCCTCGCGCTGGGGGGCCGCGACGGACGCATGGGTGACCGCGCAGATCAGCAGGGACGGGTCGGCGAAACGGTGTCCGATCCGGGCCTCGAAGGCCTGCAACTCACCCGAGAGCTTCATTCGATCTTCTTGAAATACCGGTCGCCGCGCCAGGTCCAGAAGGCGAACAGCGACGTGCCCCCGGACGAGAACAGGATGCGGTCGGCCCGGCCCACAAGGTTCTCGTAAGGCACGAAGCCCACGCCGCCCGCCGTCTGGGGGATGCGCGAATCCGAGGAATTGTCGCGGTTGTCGCCGATGAAGAAGTAATGCCCCGCAGGCACGGTGTAGACGCCGGTATTGTCGGTCGAGCGGGTCTCGATGTTCAGGATCGTGTGCTCGCGGCCATTGGGCAGAACCTCGACCTGGCGCGATTTCTCGCAGATGCCGCCCTGACCCACCACGCCGTTCTCGCAGCGCGGCCGGACCCGGCCGGGGCCCTGGGGTTCGACCACTTCCTCGAACACGCCGTCGTCGCGCACCTCGACAGGCACGTCGTCGATATGCAGGACGCCGTCCTTCATCTGGATGCGCTCGCCCGGAAGGCCGACCACGCGCTTGATGAAGTCACGCCCCGTGACCGGGTGGCGGAAGACGACGACATCGCCGCGCTCGGGTTCGCGGCCGAGGATGCGCTCGTTGCCGCCCTTGAGGAACCCGCAGAGGTCTTCGGCGTCGATGTCGATGCCCAGCGAGGCGATGCGCACGCTGGGGCAGGACGCGAAGCTGTAGCCATAGGCCATCTTGTTGACGAAGAGGAAATCGCCGATCAGCAGCGTTTCCTTCATCGAGCCGGACGGAATCCAGAACGGCTGGAAGAAGACGGTGCGGAAGACGCCCGCGATCAGCAGCGCATAGACGATGGTCTTGACGGTCTCGACGATGAAACCGGGCTTCTTCTTGTCACTCGCGGCCATCCGGCCCTCCATCGCGTTGCAGTCGGGATCCAGGCTTTGTCACAGGTCGCGCGCTACATGCGGGCGGGGCCGGGGTAAGTCAAGACAGGCGCGTCCTCGCCCTCGGGGAAGGCCTCGATCACCACGAAGGCCTGCGCCCAGGGGTGGTCGTCGGTCAGCGAGACATGGATGACCGCCCTGTGGCCCGCGGGCGTCATCTCGCGCAGGCGTTCCGCGGCCCAGCCGGTGACATGCATCACGGGCTGGCCGGTGGGCAGGTTGGTGACGCCCATGTCCTTCCAGGAAATCCCCATGCGCAGGC
>SBFT01000358.1 GCA_006227805.1 Paracoccaceae bacterium | reverse complement strand
GCGTCCTCAGGGGGTGATCACCACCTTGCCGGTGGATCTGCGGCTGCGCAGCAGCTCCATTCCCTCCTCGACACGGTCCAGCGGCAGGACATGGCTGATATGCGGATGCAGCCGGCCCTCCATGTACCAGCCCGTCAGCTCCTTCAGGCTGTCTATCACGACCTCGGGCCGGAATGCCATGTAGCCGCCCCAGTAGAAGCCCATCACGCTGATGTTCTTGACCAGCAGATGATTGGCGGGGATCGACGGCACCTCGCCGCTGGCGAAGCCGATGGTCAGGATGCGCGCCTCGGGCCTGCAGGCGCGGAACGCGGCGGTGAAGGCCGGGCCGCCCACGGGGTCATAGACGACATCCGCGCCGCCAAGCGCCCTGATGGCGCCGCGCAGGTCGGGCTCCTCGGCGTCGATCAGGTGATCGGCACCCGCCGCGCGCGCCACCGCCAGCTTGTCCGCGCCGCGCGCCACCGCGATCACGTTGGCCCCCATCAGCTTGCCGATCTCGACCGCGGTCAGGCCGACGCCGCCCGCCGCGCCCAGCACGACCAGCGTCTCGCCCGGTTGCAGCCGCGCGCGATGCGCCAGCGCCACATGGCTGGTTCCATAGGCGATCTGGAAGGCGGCGGCATGTTCGAAACTCATCGCGGGCGGCAGCTTCACGCAGCGGCGCGCATCGAAGACACCCCGTTCGGCCAGCCCGCCCTGACCCGCGAAGACCGCCACGCGGTCGCCGGGCGCAAGATGGCTCACCGAATCCCCCAGCGCATCCACTTCGCCCGCGACCTCCATTCCCAGCGTGAAGGGCGCCTCCGGCGTCTCCTGGTATGTGCCCTTCTGCATCAGCAGATCGGCAAAGTTCAGCCCGCAGGCGCGGATGGTCAGACGCACCTCGTGCGGGCCCGGTTCCGGCACCGCGATATCGGTCAGGGCGGGTGCCTGGCCGGCCTGGGAAATGTGATAGGCTTTCATCCTCAACCCCCTGATGTTGCCGCCAATAAGCGCGCATCGCGGGGCCGGTGTCAAATCGCGACACGGCGGTCTGACGCGACGTCGGCGCAGGCGGAGAGGCCGGTCCTGCACGCGGGTTGGTCCGGAATATGTTAACCATTTTTGTCGGGTTCCCGCGATGCAAGAGTGATGCAGCTTGTGTTCAACCGGATTTTTGACGATACTTGCTACCGTGATGCCGCCGCGAGGGGTGGCATGGAAGCACACGAAACAAGCGGTGGGATCCCGGGCAGGACCATGCCTTCGACAGCGTCGCGACGCTTTCGGCCCGAACCGCGATGGAGGAAACTATGGCGCATCCTGTCGATGTTCACGTGGGCAAGCGTGTCCGGCACCGCCGATGGCTGATCGGCATGACCCAGCAGCAGCTGGCAGAAAAGGTCGGGATCAAGTTCCAGCAGATCCAGAAATACGAGACCGGCGCGAACCGCGTCAGCGCCTCGCGTCTGTGGGATATCGCCGAGGCGCTGGAGGTGCCCGTCAGCTTCTTCTTCGAGGGGCTCGAGGACGCCGGGGGCGCGGTCGCCGAAAAAGGCCAGAAGGTGCCGAACGACCTTCTGGGCGACAAGGAGGCACTCGACCTCGTGCGCTCCTACTACGCGATCCCCGAGAACCAGCGCCGCCGCCTCTTCGAACTGGCGCGCGTCCTCAGCGACGTCGCCTGAAAGCACCGCGCCCGACCGGATTGACCGGGCGGGCGCCTCTGCGCGATGCCGGGCCGTCCGACTTGCCGATGTGGCACTTGCGTCGCGTCTGTAGGACTGGCACATCCCGGTCATGACACACGGCTTTTCCCTGGCTGACGACCTGGACCTGGCGCATCGCCTGGCCGACGCCGCCCGCGCGGCGATCCTGCCCTACTTCCGCAGCATCGATCTCGGCGTCGACAGCAAGGGCGCGGCGGGCTTCGACCCGGTGACCGAAGGCGACCGCGCCGGCGAACGCGCCATGCGCGCGCTCCTGGCCGAGGCCCGCCCCGACGACGGCATCCGCGGCGAGGAATATGACCGCGTCATCGGCACGTCCGGCCGGGAATGGGTGCTGGACCCGATCGACGGGACGCGCGCCTTTCTCAGCGGGACGCCCACCTGGGGGGTGCTGATCGCGATGAACCGCGGCGATGCCCCGGTCCTGGGCGTGATCGACCAGCCCCATATCCCGGAGCGGTTCTGGGGGGCGGAGGACCGCGCCTTCTGCCGCGGCCCGCGGGGCGAGACTGCGATCCGGACGCGCGCACCGCGCGACCTCGGCCAGGCGATCCTCTTCACCACCTTCCCCGAGATCGGCACCCCGCGCGAGCGCGAAGGGTTCGCCGCCGTCGCCAGCGACGTGCGCCTGGTGCGCTATGGCATCGATTGCTACGCCTATGCGCTGCTGGCCGCGGGCCAGATCGACCTGGTGATCGAGGCGGGCCTCGCCGCTTACGACATCCAGGCGCCGATGGCGGTGATCGCGGCCGCGGGCGGCATCGTCACCGACTGGCGTGGCGGTCCCGCACATCAGGGCGGGCAGGTCCTGGCCGCGGCCAATCCGGCCATTCATGCCGCGGCGCTGGCCAGGCTGACCCCCTTCGCGGGCTGAGGCACGATGACCGAGATCCTGCTTCAGGGCTGTGGCACGATCCTGACGATGGACGACGCGCGCAGCGAACCGGCGGGGGCCGACATCCTGATCCGCGACGGCGTCATCGCCGCGCTGGGCCATGGACTGACCACCGCGGGAGAGGTGATCCGGGCCGGGGCCTGCGTGGTCACGCCGGGCCTCGTCAACACCCATCACCACCTCTACCAGAGCCTGACGCGCGCCGTGCCGGGCGGGCAGGATGCGCTGCTCTTCGGATGGCTCAGGACGCTCTACCCGATCTGGGCGCGCTTCGGCCCCGAGGAGATGTTCGTCTCGGCCCAGGTCGGGCTGGCGGAGCTGGCGCTGTCGGGATGTTCGCTGTCCTCGGACCATCTCTACCTCTTTCCGAACGGGGCCCGGCTGGATGACACCATCGCCGCGGCGGCCGGGATCGGCCTGCGGTTCCAGCCCACGCGCGGCGCCATGAGCATCGGCGAGAGCGCGGGCGGCCTGCCGCCCGATGCGCTGGTCGAGCGCGAGGCGGATATCCTGAACGACATGATCCGCGTGATCGACGCCTTCCACGACGCGGGCGAGGGGTCCATGTGCCGGGTGGGGGTGGCACCGTGCTCGCCCTTCTCGGTCAGCCGCGAGCTGATGCGCGACGCCGCGATCCTCGCGCGCGACAAGGGCGTGATGATGCACACGCACCTGGCCGAGAACGACGAGGACATCGCCTATTCGCAGGCGCAGTTCGGCTGCCGTCCCGGCCAGTATGCCGAAGACCTGGGCTGGACCGGCCCGGATGTCTGGCACGCGCATTGCGTCAGGCTGGACGCGGGCGAGATCGGTCTTTTCGCGCGCACGCGCACGGGCGTCGCGCATTGCCCCTGTTCGAATTGCCGCCTCGGGTCGGGGATCGCGCCGGTGCGCGCGATGCGGGATGCAGGCGTGCCGGTGGGCCTGGGCGTCGATGGGTCCGCCAGCAACGATGCGGGCAACCTGATGGCCGAAGCGCGCCAGGCGATGCTGCTCCAGCGCGTGGCGCGGGGTGCGGACGCGATGAGCGCGAGCGAGGCGCTCGAGATCGCGACGCGCGGGGGCGCGCATGTGCTGGGGCGGCCCGATTGCGGGCAGATCGCGATCGGGAAACGCGCCGACATCGCCGTCTGGGACGTGTCGGGGATCGAGAGCGCGGGCAGTTGGGACCGCGCGGCGCTCTTGCTGGCAGGCCCGACCCGGGTGCGCGACCTGATCGTCGAGGGGCGGCAGGTGGTGCGCGACGGGCACCTCGTCACGGTGGATCTGCCCGCCCTGATCGCGCGCCAGAACCGCCTGGCCCTTCGCTTGGCCGCGGGATGAGGGCGGGGCGCCTGATCGCGGCCCTTCTTCTGGGCCTCTGGACGGGCGCGGCCCTCGCCGATCCGGCGGTGCTGGCCGCGGTCAATGCGCTCCGCGCCGAGGCGGGACGCCCGGCGCTGGCTTATTCCGAAAGGCTGGCGGCGATCGCCGATGGCCATGCCCGCGACATGGGCGCCCGGAGCTTCTTCTCGCACCGGGGCTCGGACGGGTCGGACCTGGGCCAGCGCGCGCGACGCGGTGGGTATCGGTATTGCTTCATCGCCGAGAACATCGCCAGGGGACAGCCCGACCTGCGCGCCGTTGTCGGGGCCTGGGCCGGGTCGCCCGGGCATCGGCGCAACATGCT
>SBFT01000120.1 GCA_006227805.1 Paracoccaceae bacterium | reverse complement strand
CCAGCGACAAGCATACGCTCGACGCGCTCTGCGACAGGCTGAACGTGGCGATCCCGCCCGCCCTGCGTCACACCGCGCTGGGCGATGCGCGCGCCACGGCCGAGGTCCTGTGCCGGATGCTGCCGATGCTTCAGGCGCGCGGCATGACCACCTTCGGCCAGGTCAAGGCCGAGACCGGAAAGCACGGCCGCCTGCTGGAAGACCTGACCTGAAGCCCCCGCTCCGGGGATCGGCCCAAGGCTATTGCCGCGCGCCCTGCCCGCCTTATCTGGTGCCGCAGGGGCCCCAGGGTGCGGCAGGCAGGCGAACGTGACCAGACATCTTCAAAGCATTGGACAATCCGTGCCCGCTCTGTCAGCAGGATCGCAAAGCGAGGCCCCGATGTCCGATCCCGTCTTCACCCCCGGCCCAGACACCGCCCGCGCCTTCCGCGACGCGCTGGGCTGCTTCGCCACGGGCGTGACGGTGGTGACGACGCAGACCGCAGACGGGCCGCTGGGGATCACGGCGAATTCCTTCGCCTCGCTCTCGCTCGACCCGCCGCTGGTGCTCTGGGCGCCCGCGCGCGCCTCGCGCCGGCACGAGGCCTTCACCCGGGCGCGCCATTTCGCGATCCATGTGATGGCCGGGGACCAGCACGCGCTGGCGCGCCACTTCGCCACCAGCGGCGACGGGTTCGAGGCCTTCGACTGGAGCGCGTCGCCCGAAGGGGTGCCGATCCTCTCGGGCTGCCTGGCCCGCTTCGAATGCGAACGCGCGGCCCTGCACGACGGCGGGGATCACACGATCGTCGTGGGCCGGGTGATCCGCGCCGCGCATCGTCCGGGCCAGGGCCTGATCTTCAAGCGCGGCCAGTATGGCGGCTTCTCGGGCCTCGACTGACCGCGCTCAGTGACCGTGGCCGTGGCCGTGCCCGCCATGGCCGTGGCCGTCATCGTCCAGCGATCCGTGAATGGCGAACTGCCCGATATCGGCGGCCTGCGCCTCGATCGTGCGGAAGCTCTCGCGCACGCCCGCCTCGGTCAGTTCGCGCGCGACCGTGATCAGAGTGTTGGGCTCGTGTTCCTCGCACAGGTCCGCCATCTGCGCGATCTCCTCGCGTGCGACGGGCATCGCCGCCTCGACCGAGGGCGCGCCGTAGAGATCGACGAAATGCTGCGCCAGCCGCGCGGTCAGGGCCTCGACCTCGGCGGGCTCGGCCCGGGTCACGGCGACGAAGGTCACGCGCCCGAAGGTCTCGATCCCCAGCCAGCCGTTGGCGAAGGCCTGGCGCGACTTGCCCACC
Source organism: Paracoccaceae bacterium (assembly GCA_006227805.1). Lineage (GTDB taxonomy): Bacteria > Pseudomonadota > Alphaproteobacteria > Rhodobacterales > Rhodobacteraceae > JAGYKE01. Next base: position 2,992 of record SBFT01000120.1, on the reverse strand, counting down.
AGGTCGCCTTCCGTCCAGTTCGAGAACTCGAACCCGCCCGAGATGCACCATTCCCCCGTCCGCGCGGGCGAGTGGAACACGTTCATGTCGCTTTCGTCGAAATGGATCGCGCGCGCCAGTTTGACGGGCTGTGTCATCGGCTCATTCCTCCAGCAGGCGGCTCAGGGGCACAAGGTGGGTGGTCCGGGCATCGCGGACCAGCAGGCCGAACCTGTCGTCGACGCCCAGGTAGGTGCCCGAGAGGCCATCCTGCGCGATCGCCTCGCCCACGCCCCAGGCCAGGCCCATCCATTCGGCATGGAGCGGTCGGTTGCCTTCCTCGGACCAGCGGTTGATCCAGACCAGAGTGTGCCGCGCCCAGGCCTCGACCAGCAGGACCGGGTCGATGTCCCCGCAGCCTTCCTCGGACAGGGCCGTGGTGTCGGGGGTGGCGCCCGGCTCCTGCCCGGTCAGCAGAAGAGGAACCTCGACCCCCACCACCAGCCAGTCCGGCACGGCGGCGGGATCGCGATCCGAGGCCGCCGCGCGCAGCTTGCCGCAGGACGCGCCGTTCACCCGGATGCGCCCGTCCCAGCCCAGGTGCACCGCCACTTCCGGAGGCGCCAGCGCCCCCATCGCGTTCTGGAACCCGACCCCGCAGAGCGGCAGCATCGCCATCGCGTCTTCCAGCGGCACTTCCGGCGCGAAGACCAGCGCGGCGCGCAGGCGGTCGGCCTGGATGTTGTGCACGATCGTGCCCGCGTCACAGCCCAGGACCGCCAGCGCGCGCGCCTTGTCGAAAGGGTCGATGGCGCCGGTCACCGCCTCGCCCCGCATGAGCGGCGGAAAGCTGGGCTGGGCAAGGATCATGCCTGGCCCCTCTCGATCAGGCCGCGCGCGAGCGCGCGGAAGGCCTGGGCCTGGGCGCTCTCGGGCTTCGACACCACGATGGGCGCGCCGCCGTCGGCGGCCACGCGGATATCGAGGTGCAGCGGGATCTCCGCCAGCAGCGGCACGCCCAGCCGGGCGGCCTCCTTCGCGACGCCGCCATGGCCGAAGAGATGTTCCTCGTGCCCGCAGTTCGAGCAGATGTGCGTCGACATGTTCTCGATCAGGCCGAAGATGGGGGTCTTCATCTGGTTGAACATGTCGATGCCCTTGCGCGCATCGAGCAGCGCCACGTCCTGCGGGGTCGAGACCACGATGGCGCCGTCCACGGCGAATTTCTGGGTGAGCGTCATCTGCACATCGCCGGTGCCGGGCGGCAGGTCGACGATCAGCACATCCAGCGCGCCCCATTGGACCTGGGTCATCATCTGCTGCAAGGCGCCCATCAGCATCGGGCCGCGCCAGACCACCGCCTGATCCTCGTTCGTCATTAGCCCGATCGACATCATGGTGACGCCATGGTTGCGCATCGGCAGGATCGTCTTGCCGTCGGGGCTGGCAGGCCGCCCGCTGACGCCCAGCATCCGGGGCTGCGAGGGGCCGTAGACATCGGCATCGAGCAGGCCCACCCGCCGCCCTTCGGCGGCCAGCGCGCAGGCGAGGTTGGCCGAGAGCGTCGACTTGCCCACCCCGCCCTTGCCGGAAGCGACGGCCAGGATCCGGTCGACGCCCGGCACCGGCTGGGGGCCCTGCGGTTCGGCCTTGCGCGCGGGCTTCAGATCGGGCGGCGCCTTGGCGGAATGCGCGGTCAGCATGGCGCTGACCTTCTCGACGCCGTCCAGTGCCCTGACCCTGGCTTCGGCCTCGGCGCGCACGGGTTCCATCATGTCGGCGCGCGACGGGTCGATTTCCAGCACGAAGCGCACCGTGCCGCCCTCGACGTTCAGCCCCCGCATCATGCCCGAGGCCACGACATCCTGTCCGCTGACCGGATCGGTCACCGTCTTCAGCGCGGCCAGAACCGCCTCGCGCGTGCTCATTCCCGGTCGCCGCCCTTGATCGTGCCGGTCACGACGTGATGCACGTCCAGCCCTTCGACCGTCAGGACCACGCGGGCCTCGAAGCTTTGCCCCGCCTTCGCGCCCGCCTTGCGCAGGCCTTCCTCGATCGCCTGCTGGCTGGTGACGCCCACCTGTTTCAGGAACTTCCGCATCGACATGTTGAAGTCTTCGCTCATGATCCTTGCTCCCTTGGTTGATCCCATGTTCGTTGACGTGAAACCGGGCGGCGGCCTAGGCTTGGGCCATGCGCTGGATCGTCCCGGTCATTCTTCTTCTGGCCTGCCCTGCCGTGCTGCGCGCCGACGGCCATGCCGAGCTTGGCCTGAGCGCCCCGGCCGAGATCGAGGCCAGCGGCCTTCTGGCCCATGTCCTGCCGCGCTTTTCGCTGAAGACGGGCCTGCGCGTGACGGCAAGCCCCGAGGGCAGCATGGAACTGGCCGCCGAGCCCCCCGGCACACCGGTCTTCCAGCGGGGCGAGGTGCTCTATTACCTGCGCCCCGGGGCGGATGCGCGCGCGCAACGCTTCGCCGACTGGCTGACATCCGAGATCGGCCTGCGAACGGTCGAAGGCTTCCTGCCGCCCGATGGCATCGGCTTCACCGCGCCCAGGGTGGTGGCGGTCACGGCAGTCGCGCCCGAATTCGACGGCGACGCCGCCGAGGGTCGCGTCCTGTCCCATGCCCTGTGCGGCCGGTGCCATGTCATCGGGCCGGAGAACGCCCTGAGTGGCATCGGCTCGACCCCGTCCTTCGCGGTGCTGCGCGCCCTGCCCGACTGGGACGCGCGCTTCCAGGCCTTCTTCGCGCTGCGCCCGCATCCCGCCTTCACGCAGGTCGCGGGCGTGACCGAACCTTTCGACCCCGCGCGCCCCTCTCCGATCGTGCCGGTCGAGATGACGATGGAGGACCTGGGCGCGATCCTGGCCTTCGTAGCCGCGCTCGAAGCCGCCGATCTGGGAGCGCCCCTGCATCTTCAGTGATCCTTGCGATCCGAATAATAGTTGTCGGTGGTGCGGGGTTTCGGCCGCTCCTTCCCGGCGAAGGGGTTGTTTTCGTTGTGGAATT
>SBFT01000265.1 GCA_006227805.1 Paracoccaceae bacterium | reverse complement strand
GCGCTGGCCGCGATCGAGGAGCGCGCGTCCTACGCGCGTTTCGGCCTCTGACGTGATCCTGAAGATCATCTCCCTGTTCCTGGTCGTCATCGCCATCCTCGGCATGTTCGGCAAGTGGCGCATACCGAAACTCGGGCGGACCAGGTTCGGCAAGCTGAGCCCGGCCAAGTGCCCCTCGTGCGGGCGCTACCGGATCGGGCGGGGCCGCTGCGCCTGCGGTGCCGGAGGGCGCGACGCATGATGGCCTGGCTGATGGCGGGCCTCGGCCTCGTGATCCTGCTTCTGGCGGGGGATGCGCTGGTGCGCGGCGCGGTCAACCTGTCGCTGCGGCTGGGGGTGCCCGCGCTGATCGTCAGCCTGACGATCGTGGCCTTCGGCACATCGGCGCCCGAGCTGCTGATCTCGATCAAGGCCGTGATGGAGAACGCGCCCGGCATCGCGCTGGGCAACGTGGTGGGATCGAACATCGCCAACATCCTGCTGGTGCTGGGCATACCCGCGCTTCTGGCGACGATGCACACCAGCGAATGCGACAGCCGGAAGACCTATGTCTTCATGCTGGCGGCCTCGGTCCTGTTCATCGCGCTGGCCTTCGGCGGCACCTTCACCGCGTGGTCGGGCGTGATCCTTCTGATCGCGCTGGCCCTCATCCTGGCCGACGCCTTCCGCGACGCGCGCGCGCACCAGCGCGCCGCGAACGGGAAAGACGTGGATCCCGAGGATCTGGAGGGCGCGGATCCCGAGATGCCCTACTGGCGGGTGATCCTCTATCTGGTGCTGGGCCTCGTGGGTCTGCCGCTGGGGGCCGGCATCCTGGTCGACAACGCCACGATCATCGCCAGGACCTATGGCGTCAGCGACACCGTGATCGGCCTGACGCTGGTGGCGGTGGGCACGTCGCTGCCGGAACTGGCGACCACCGTGATGGCGGCCTTGCGCCGCCAGGCCGACGTGGCGCTGGGCAACGTGATCGGGTCGAACATGTTCAACCTCCTGGCCATCATCGGCGTGGCCAGCCTGATCGGGCCGATCCCGGTCGACCCCGCCTTCCTGAGCTTCGACCTCTGGGTGATGCTGGGCGCGTCGCTGTTGCTGATCCCCTTCGTCTTCCTGGGGCGCGACATCAACCGGGTCTGGGGCCTGGCCTTGACCGCGACCTACATGGTCTATGTTGCATCACTGTTCGGCTGACCGGAACAAGGGGACATCGACCATGGCACGCGCACTTGTGACAGGGGCGGGCAAGCGCCTTGGGCGGGCGATGGCGTTCTATCTCGCCGGGCGCGGCCTTGACGTGGCGGTGCATTTCTCCGCCTCCCGGACCGAGGCCGAGGAGGTGGCCGCCGCGATCCGCGCGATGGGCCGCCGCGCCGTGACGCTGCAGGCGGACATCCTGGACGAGGCGCAGGTCACCCCGCTTGTGTCCCGCGCGGCGGAGGCCCTGGGCGGTCCGATCACCTGCCTGATCAACAACGCCTCGATCTTCGAATACGACAACATCGCCTCGGCGACGCGGGAAAGCTGGGACCGCCACCTGGAAAGCAACCTGCGCGCGCCTTTCGTGCTGACCCAGGCCATGGCCGCGCAGGGGCTGGCGCCGCAGCCGGACGAGAACGGCGAGCCGCAGGCGACCGGCCTGATCGTCAACATGATCGACCAGCGCGTGCACAAGCTGACGCCCGAATTCATGACCTACACGATCGCCAAGATGGGGCTCTGGGCGATGACGCGCACCACGGCGCAGGCGCTGGCGCCCGCGATCCGGGTCAACGCGATCGGCCCCGGCCCCACGATGCAGGGCGCGCGCCAGACCGCGGCCCACTTCGCGGCGCAGCGCGCGGCGACGATCCTGCAGCGCGGCGCCGACCCGGAGGGCATCTGCGCCGCGCTGGGATATTTCCTCGATGCGCGCTCGGTCACGGGCCAGTTGCTGTGCGTCGATGGTGGCCAGCACCTGGCCTGGAAGACGCCTGACATCCAGGGTGTCGAGTAGCCCTGACAGGCTGCAATGGGCGGTCACGGCGGCAAGTTGTGCACCGGGCGCGCGGACGTCACGAAAGCGTTACAAAAATCCTTTGTTTTTCAGTCTCTTGTCTTGTGGGTAAGAAAAAATCTTTGTATTTCAGATAGTTAATTTTTCGCCTAAAATTTAGGCAGATCAGGGAAGGGTGCCGAACACAAGGAAAATTCCGGTCTCCCGGAAAGATATCGCCAGACTTGTCCACAGGAATCGTGGAAACCTTCGTCCTTGCCTTCCGCGCCCCGAGATTGCAGCCAACGCCCGAGAATCATAGAACCGTCACATGTGTGTCACGCCCCCCGATCCCGAGGCTGTCGCCCTGCCGGGCCATGAGCGGATCCAGTCCTATCTGAAGACGCTGGACAACTCGCCCGGAGTCTACCGGATGCTGGATGCGCAGTCGCGCGTTCTCTATGTCGGCAAGGCGCGCAACCTTCGCGCGCGGGTGTCGAACTATGCCCGTCCGGGCGGCCACAGCCCCCGCATCGCGCGCATGATCGACGAGACCGCGTCGATGATGTTCCTGACCACGCGCACCGAGACCGAGGCGCTGCTGCTGGAACAGAACCTGATCAAGCAGCTCAAGCCCAAGTACAACGTGCTGCTGCGCGACGACAAGAGCTTCCCGAACATCCTGGTGTCGAAGACCCACGCCTTTCCGCAGATCAAGAAGCACCGCGGCGCCAAGACGGAAAAGGGCGCCTATTTCGGCCCCTTCGCCAGTGCCGGCGCCGTGAACCGGACGCTAAACCAGTTGCAGAAGGCGTTTCTTCTGCGCAACTGCTCGGACGCGATGTTCGAAAGCCGGACCCGTCCCTGCCTGCTCTACCAGATCAAGCGCTGCTCGGGGCCCTGCGTCGGGCTGATCTCGGCCGCCGACTACGCCGACAGCGTGGCCGACGCGGAACGCTTTCTCTCGGGGCGGTCGACCAAGGTGCAGGAGGACCTGGCGATCCAGATGCAGGCCGCCTCCGAGGCAATGGAATTCGAACGCGCCGCGGCGCTGCGCGACCGCATCCGCGCGCTGACCCAGGTGCAGACCGCGCAGGGCATAAACCCGCGCGGCGTGACCGAAGCCGACGTGATCGCGCTGCACCTGGAACAGGGGCAGGCCTGCGTGCAGGTCTTCTTCATCCGCTCGGGCCAGAACTGGGGCAACCGCGACTTCTACCCCCGCGTCGGCGCCGACATCGAGGCCGGCGAGGTTCTGCAGGCCTTCCTGGGCCAGTTCTACGACACCCGCGAACCGCCGCGTCAGCTGATCCTCAGCCACCGGATCGAGGACCCCGACCTGATGGCCGAGGCGCTGGGCCAGAAGCTGGGCCGCAAGGTCGAGATCCTTGTGCCCCGGCGCGGCGAGAAGGCGGAACTGGTCGAAGGCGCCGCGCGCAACGCCCGCGAAAGCCTCGCCCGCCGCATGTCCGAGACGGCGACGCAAGGCAAGCTGCTGCGCGGCCTGGCCGAGGCTTTCGGGCTCGATGCGCCCCCGCAGCGGATCGAGGTCTATGACAACAGCCACATCCAGGGCGCCTTCGCGGTGGGCGCGATGATCGTGGCGGGCCCCGAAGGCTTCCTGAAGAGCCAGTACCGCAAGTTCAACATCCGCGGCGAGGACCTGACGCCGGGCGACGATTTCGGCATGATGAAGGAGGTCCTGACCCGGCGCCTCGTCCGGCTGCTGAAGGAGGACCCGGACCGCGAGAAGGGCCTCTGGCCCGACCTTCTGCTGATCGACGGCGGGGCGGGGCAGGTCGGCGCCGTGGCGCGGATCATGGCCGAACACGGGGTCGACGACATCCCCATGGTGGGCGTCGCCAAGGGCATCGACCGCGACGCGGGCAAGGAGGAATTCCATCGCCCCGGACAGCATCCTTTCGCGCTGCGCCACAACGATCCCGTGCTCTATTTCGTGCAGCGCCTGCGCGACGAAGCCCATCGCTTCGCCATCGGCGCGCACCGCCAAAAGCGCGCCAGGGCCGTGGGGGCGACGCCGCTCGACGACGTGCCCGGCGTCGGCGCCAAGCGCAAGCGCGCGCTGCTGGCGCATTTCGGCAGCGCCAAGGCGGTGTCGCGCGCGAACCTGACCGACCTCAAGGCGGTCGATGGCGTGTCCGAGGCCCTGGCGAAGGCGATCTACGACTTCTTCCACGACCGCGGCTGATCCGTCGGACGCGCGCCCTGCGGCGCGCGACGCCTTTTGGTCTTTTTTTGCGTATTTTTACCAGAAAGAGGCGGAAGGATTGTGCGGGCCGCGTGCTGCGACGCCTTCCCCCCATGCCATGCGCGCGATATGAAGCGGCCATGCGGTGGACGCTGCCCAATATCCTGACGCTTCTGCGTCTGCTCGCCGCCCCGGCGCTGGCGGTGATGTTTCTCTATTTCCACCGTCCCTATGCCGACTGGTTCGCGCTGATCCTGTTTCTGGGTGCTGCGATCACCGACTGGTTCGACGGCTACCTAGCCCGCGCCTGGAAGCAGGAGACGAAGCTGGGCGCGATGCTGGACCCCATCGCCGACAAGGCGATGGTGGTGATCGCGCTGATGGTCATCATCGGCTATTCCAACCAGAACTGGACGCCCTGGCTGGTCCTGCCGGCGACCTTCATCCTGTTCCGTGAGGTCTTCGTGTCGGGCCTGCGCGAATTCCTCGGCGACGTGGCGGGGACGCTGAAGGTCACGAAGCTGGCCAAGTGGAAGACCACGGCCCAGATGGTCGCGATCGCGGTCCTGTTCTCGCAGGGCATATTCGAGCATTACCTGGGCATCTCGACCATCGGCATGGACCAGGCGATGGTCGACAGGATCATGGCGGGCGAGATCGAGGACCTGCATGGCCTGCGCTGGAAGTTCGAGGGCATGGTCTGGGCGGGCTGGATCGGGCTGGTCCTGCTGTGGATCGCGGCTGGCCTCACGCTGATCACCGGGTATGATTATCTGCGAAAGGCCACGCCGCATCTGAGGGAGAGGCGCTGATGGATGTTCTCTACTTCGCCTGGGTGCGCGAACGCATCGGGCTGCCGAAGGAACGCGTCGAGACCCAGGCCGCCACCGTCGCGGACCTGGTCGAGGAACTGCGCGCCCGCGAGGCGCGCTATGCCGCCGCCTTCGCGGATCTCTCCGCCCTGCGCGTCGCCGTCGACCAGAAGCTGACCGGCTTCGATGCCCCTCTCGACGGCGCGCGCGAGGTCGCCTTCTTTCCGCCGATGACGGGGGGCTGAGGCCCATGCGCATCGTCGTGCAGCAAGCCCCTTTCGATCTGGGCGCCGAGGCCAATGCCTTCGCCGCCGGTCGCCGGGACATGGGCGCCGTCGTCACCTTCACCGGCATCGTGCGCGACCTCGCCTCGGCCGATCTCGACGCGATGGAGATCGAGCATTACCCGGGCATGACCGAAGCCGCCCTGACCGAGATCGCGACCGAGGCGCGCGATCGCTGGTCCCTGGGCGACGTTCTGGTGATCCACCGCTTCGGTCGTCTTTGCCCCGGCGACCTGATCATGATGGTCGCCACCGCCGCCCCCCACCGCCGCGACGCCTTCGAGGCGGCCGAATTCCTGATGGATTACCTGAAATCGCGCGCGCCCTTCTGGAAGAAGGAACATTCGGGCGGCGCGTCGGGCTGGGTCGCCGCCAAGGACGAGGACGAAGACGCCCTGACCCGGTGGTGAACCGCCCCTCGCTTCCTCTCGCCTGAAATATCCCGGGGGGCTGCCCGGCAGGGCAGCGGGGGCAGAGCCCCCTGCACCCTCAGCCGCGTTGCACCCGTTCGAGGTAATTGCGCAACTCTTCCGCCTCGCGCCGGGCGTCGCGCAGGCCCTCCATCGCGGCGTTCAGCTCGGCCTCTGTCTGGCTCAGCTGGTTGGTCAGTTCCGCCTCGCGCTGCTGCAGGTAGGTGATGGCCTGGTCTCGGGTCTCCTCGGCCTCGTGCAGTTCCTGGCTCATCCGCTCCAGCTCGCCCACATCGCCTGCCGCCACGCGGGTGAAGCGGTGAACCAGCCAGTTGGCGAACCAGCCGAGCGCGAAGGCCACGAACAGGATGATCGCCGTCGTGATGATGAATTCGGTCCTATTCATTGCCCGCCTCCTCTTCTGTTGCCTGCGCTCCGGCTGCCCCCGCTTCGGGGTCTTCGGCCGGGGTCTCGGGCGTGTCCCCGCCCTCGGTCTTCTCGGCTTCCGGAGGGATCAGCCGGAACTCGATCCGCCGGTTCGCCTCGCGGCCTTCCTCGGTGCCGTTGTCGGCGATGGGCTTCGTTTCGCCATATCCCTTCGCGGTGAAATTGCTGGTCAGGATCCGCCGCGCCCGCAATTCGTTCAGAACCGAATCGGCCCGCGCCTGGCTGAGTTGCTGGTTCATTTCCTCGCGGCCCTGGCTGTCGGTATGGCCCTGGATTTCAAGCCGGATGTCGCCGCAGCGCTTCAGCAGGTCCGCGATCGCGTTCATCGTGTCGAGCGAGCTTGCGGCGATCGTCGCCGATCCGGGTTCGAAGGTGATCTTGCCGCCCTCGAGGATCCGCGCCAGCCCGTTCTCGCAGGCTTCGGGGCTGGGGGGCAGGTCGGTGGGAGGCGGGGGTTCCCGGAAGACGACGTTGATCTCGTAGGTCTCGGCCTCGCCCAGCTTGTCCGACAGAAGCTGCGCGATCGCCGCGCTGGCATCCTCGCGGCTGCTGATGCCCTGCACGATGACGTTGTCCGGCGACACCCGCAGCGCGCCGTTCTCGAGCATGCTCAGGGCCTCCAGACCCGCCAGCACCCGCACCGGCCAGTCCTGCGGCAAACCGTCGACCAGCCGCGCCGCGGTATAGACGTTTTCCGAGCCGAACCGCGCCTTGGCATAGCTGTCGGCCAGCTGGCGCAGGTTCTCGTCGCTGAGACGGCCGCGCAGCTGGACCTGGCCCTCGGGCGAGAGGGTGGCGGTGAACTCGATCGGGCCTTCGGTTGCGTCGACCGGCCTGGGCAGGACCGCATGGAGCGCGAAGACGTCCGGCAGGCTGGCCTCGAGTTCGCCCACGACGCGGTCAAAGAGCGCTTCGTCGGTGCCCTCCAGCGCCACCAGCGTCACGTCGGCATCCGAAAAGCTGACCGATCCGCCGCCCAGTTCGGCCACCGCCTCGATCGCCTGTTCCGCCGCCTGGGCCCAGCGGGGCGAAGGCACGCCCATCCCGATGACGCAGCGCGCGGTCTCGGGCAGACCGGCGGCGCGCGCCGCGGCCAGGATGCGGCCCCGCGCCGCTTCGTCCTGCGCCGAGCACGCGTCGAAGCGCGCGCCCGCCTCGTCCAGGACGAACCGCAGCGTGAAGGGCGTGATCACCGGGCGCGGGGCGGCGATGTTGAGCACCATCCGCAGTCCCGGCGGGACCCGGCCCTGGAGCGTCGTCTCGAGGCGCCTTTTCTCCTCGGGGCTGTCGGAAATCGCGGTGATCGTGATCTGCCCCGCATCGACCGAGACCTTCGAGCGTTCGAGTTCCTCGAGCGCCAGGAGCGCGAAGGCCATCGCGTCGCCCCAGCCCGGGGGCACCGGGTAGGACGCGGTCTCGAGCAGGTCGGCCACGCCTGCCTCGCCCGCGATCTCGCCCAGGCGGGCCAGCAGCGCCTCGCGGTCGGTTTCCGCCGGGATCAGCCCGATGATCGACACGCCGCTGTCATTGCGCAGGATCTCGGCGGAAAAGCGGGGCGGGGTGATCGCGGCGGTGGCGGCCACGTCCATCGCGTCGAAGATGCGCGCGGCATCGACCACGGTGCCCGCCGTGGTGATCGCGCGGAAGCGCGCGGCCTCGGACGGGGCGGTGCCGCTGAGGGTGACGGTCAGGCCGTTGGCCTCGACCTCGGCCCATCCCAGCTGGGCTTCGTCGAGGCTGCGCCGCACGCCGATCTCGGAGGAGTCCTCGATGCCGCGGACCGCGAAGGTCGCCGTGATCAGGCTGAGGATCGCTGCCGCGACGAAGGCTGCGACGAAAGCCAGAAGGTGCGAAAGGCGCATCGGCAATGGATCGGGCTTCCTGACCTGGGACAAGGGGGCGCGAGGCCGCGCGCCCGAGTGTTACGCCCTGTCCCGCCGGTGTGCAATCAGATGAGGCAGGCGACCAGGAGGAAGGCCAGCGCCAGAAGACCCGCGTCCCGGTTCGACCGGAACAGCCGCAACAGGCCCGGCCCGTTCTCGGCGTCGAAGTTGCGCAATTGCCAGGTCAGGTGCCATCCCAGCGCCCAGGGACCCGTCAGCGCGACGATCAGCGCCAGCGGATTGATCCGCTGCGGCACCAGCGCCAGGAGGATCGCCACCGCCATCAGGGCCACCGTCGCCACGAGGAAGCGGCGCAGCCAGGTGGGCGAGTTTTCGCCGAAAAGCCGCGCCGTGGACTTCACGCCGATCAGGGCGTCGTCCTCGGTGTCCTGGTGGGCGTAGATCGTGTCGTAGAACAGCGTCCAGGCGATGCCGGCCAGCCACAGAATCACCGCCGCCGGGTGCAGCGTGCCGGTATGCGCCACCCAGGCCAGCAGCGCGCCCCAGTTGAAGGCCAGCCCCAGGAAGACCTGCGGCCACCAGGTGAAGCGCTTGGCGAAGGGATAGATGCAGACCAGCGCCAGCGAGGCGATGCCCATGGCGATGGCGGTGCCGTTGAAAGTCAGCAGGATCCCGAAGGCCAGAAGCGCCTGGACGCACATCCAGATCACCGCCCCCCGCAGGCTGACCTGGCCCGAAGGCAAGGGTCGCGACCGGGTGCGCGCCACCTGCGCGTCGAAGTCGCGGTCGGTGATGTCGTTCCAGGTGCAGCCCGCGCCCCGCATCAGCCAGGCGCCGATCCCGCAGCCAAGCGCGATCCAGGCGTCGAACCAGCCCGGCGCGCCGGTATGCAGCATCGCCAGCGCCAGCCCCCACCAGCAGGGGATCAGCAACAGCCACGTCCCGATCGGCCTGTCCGCGCGGCTGAGCCGCAGGAAGGGCCGCGTCGCGGGCGGCGCCCAGCGGTCGACCCAGTTGTCTTTCGGGGCATCGGCCACCTGACCGGCTGGTGTCGGCGCGTCGCCTTGCATATCTAGGTGTCCATGACTGCGAAGATCCGGCTTTATGTAGATCAGCCTCTGGGTCAGGGGCAAACGGTTCCTCTGGACCGCGACCAGGCGCATTACCTCTTCGGGGTCATGCGCCAGGGCGTGGGCGACCTTGTGGCGCTCTTCAACGGGCGCGACGGCGAATGGCAGGCCGAAATCCGCCAGGCGGGCAAGCGCGGCGGCGAACTGATCTGCCTGTCGCAATCGCGGCCGCTGCAGATGCCGCCCGATCTCTGGCTTCTGTTCGCGCCGATCAAGAAGGCGCGCACCGATTTCATCGTGGAAAAGGCGGCCGAGATGGGCGCGGCCCGGATCCTGCCCGTGCAGACCGATTTCACCAATGCCGAACGCATAAGGCAGGACCGGCTCCAGGCCCATGCCATCGAGGCGGCCGAGCAATGCGGCGGCACCTTCGTGCCCCTGGTCGAGGACCTGCAACCCCTGGGCCGGGTGCTGGACGCCTGGCCCGGCGATCGCCAACTGATGTTCTGCGACGAGGCGCAGGTCGGCGCGCGCCGGGGCCTTGCGGGCGCGGCCCGTGGCCCCTGGGCCATCCTGATCGGCCCCGAGGGCGGCTTTTCCGAGGCCGAGCGCAGCCGCCTCTCGGCACTTCCCTTCGCCCATGTCGTCAGCCTCGGCCCGCGGATCCTGCGCGCCGATACCGCCGCGGTGGCGGCGATGACGCTCTGGCAGCAGGCGCTGGGGGACTGGGCGGCGGAGGAGCGCCCATGAGCTTCATCCGTCCGCAGGCCCGCGCGACGCTCTGGCGCCTGCGCGAAGTGATCTCGGCGGCCGGTTTGGCCGCGCTGGGGCTCTACTGGCTGACCTCGCATGGGCTGGTCTTCTGGCTGGGCGCCCTCTGCCTGGCGGTGGCGCTGGGGCTGGCGCTGGTCGGCATCCAGCGCGCGCGGTTCCGGCTGGGGGCGGGGGGGCCGGGCGTGGTCAGCCTGGACGAAGGCCAGATCGCCTATTTCGGGCCCCTGACGGGCGGTGTGGTCGCGATCGCGGACCTGACCTGCCTGACGCTCGACCCCACGGGGCAGCCGACGCACTGGGTCCTCGAACACACCGATGGCCCGCCCCTTCACATTCCCGTCACTGCGGAAGGGGCCGAAGTGCTGTTCGATGCCTTCGCCGCACTGCCGGGCATCCGCACCGAACGCATGCTGGCCGAATTGCGCGGGCAGGGCCGGGTCCCCGTGGTGATCTGGCAGCGCCAGCGCACAGGGGCTGCGCGGCTGCGCGTGCATTGACAGCCCGGCCATTTCCCCGCAGGACTGGCCCAGATCTCAACCGACCCAATCCCAGTCAGCCGCGGAGACCAACCCCATGTCGATCCCCCAATCCGGTGGCGGCCCGATCGAGCGTCACGAACAACTGGCGGAATACCTCGCCTCGGGCTGCAAGCCCAGGGAGGACTGGCGCATCGGGACCGAGCACGAGAAGTTCGGCTATGTGAAGGAGACCCTTCTGCCGCTGCCCTACGAGGGGGCCTGTTCCATCCGGGCCGTGCTGGAAGGCCTGCGCGATGCCCATGGCTGGGCGCCGGTCGAGGAAGCCGGCCACATCATCGGCGTGACCAAGGGGGGCGCGAATGTCAGCCTGGAACCCGGCGGACAACTGGAACTGTCGGGCGCCCCGGTCGAGACCATTCACCAGACCTGCGACGAGGTGAACGACCACCTGCGCGAGGTCAAGGACGTCGCCGACCGCATCGGCGCAGGCTTCATCGGGCTGGGCGCCGCCCCGGTCTGGACGCATGAGCAGATGCCCCTGATGCCCAAGGGCCGCTACAAGCTGATGGACGGCTACATGGACAAGGTCGGCACCGCCGGCAAGGTCATGATGCGGCGCACCTGCACGGTTCAGGTCAACCTCGACTTCTCGTCCGAGGCCGACATGGTGCAGAAACTGCGCGTGGCTCTGGCGTTGCAGCCGGTGGCCAATGCGCTCTTCGGCAATTCGCCCTTCTTCGAAGGCAAGCCCAACGGTCACAAGTCCTGGCGCGGCTGGGTCTGGCAGCATCTCGACCCCGCGCGCACCGGCATGTTGCCCTTCGTCTTCGAAGAAGGTTTCGGATTCGAGGCCTGGGTCGAATATGTCCTCGATGTGCCGATGTATTTCGTCTATCGCGACGGCAGGTACATCAACGCGCTGGGCCAGTCCTTCCGCGATTTCCTGAAGGGCCGGCTGCCCGCGCTGCCGGGCGAGACGCCCACCCTGTCGGACTGGGCGGACCACCTCACAACCGTCTTCCCCGAGGCCCGCGTCAAGAAGTTCATCGAGATGCGCGGCGCCGATGGCGGCCCGTGGCGGCGGCTCTGCGCGCTGCCCGCCTTCTG
>SBFT01000356.1 GCA_006227805.1 Paracoccaceae bacterium | reverse complement strand
TTTCCGCGACCGTGAGCCGCTTCGTCGTGCGCCGCCCGCCGAAGGCCTTTCCGAACAGATCGCCCAGGTTCATCATGCCCATGTCGCCGCCCGGCTGTCCGGGGATGTTCAGCATCTGCATCGGGTTCGATGTATCGGTCAGCTCGAGTTCGATCATCGTGTTGTCCAGCTCGCCCGCCTTGAGCTTCTTCCGGAACAGCTCGCGCGTGCCTTCGCGGGCATCCTCGCCGGCGATGGCCGTGATGACGCGGTCCTCGGCCGCTTTCTGCGCGCGCGCCTTCACGTCCTCGCGCATCTGTTCGCGGGTCATGGCGATGGCGGCGTCGACCAGGTCGCGCACGATCTGTTCCACGTCGCGACCCACATAGCCGACTTCGGTGAACTTGGTCGCTTCGACCTTGATGAAGGGCGCGCGTGCCAGCTTGGCCAGGCGTCGGCTGATCTCGGTCTTGCCGACGCCGGTGGGCCCGATCATCAGGATGTTCTTGGGATAGACCTCGTCGCGCAGGTCCGCCGACAATTGCTTGCGCCGCCAGCGGTTGCGCAGCGCCACGGCGACGGCGCGCTTGGCGTCCTTCTGTCCGATGATGAACCGGTCGAGTTCCGAGACGATCTCGCGGGGGGTCAGGTCGGTCATAGGGGTCCTTTCGCGGGCTCAGCCGCCGATCGTCTCAACCGTCAGGTTGCCATTGGTGTAGACACAGATATCCGCCGCGATCGCCATGGCGCGGCGGGCGATATCCTCGGCTGACAGATCGCTGTCCATCAGCGCGCGCGCCGCGGCCAGAGCGTAGTTTCCGCCCGATCCGATCGCGGTGACATCGTGCTCGGGTTCCAGAACGTCGCCCGCTCCGGTGATGACGTAGATATGCGCGCCGTCGCTGACGATCAGCATCGCTTCCAGCTTCTGAAGATACTTGTCGGTGCGCCAGTCCTTGGCCAGTTCGACGCTGGCGCGCTGCAACTGGCCCGGCGTCGCTTCCAGCTTGGCTTCCAGCCGTTCCAGCAGCGTGAAGGCATCCGCCGTCGATCCCGCGAAACCGGCCACCACGTCATGCCCGCCCGGCGACAGGCGGCGCACCTTGCGCGCGGTTCCCTTGATCACGGTCTGACCCAGCGAGACCTGGCCATCGCCCGCGATCACCACCTGCCCGCCCTTCTTGACGCCGATGATCGTGGTGCCATGCCAGCCGGGGAAATTCGGATCGGCCATGTCGAGGACTCCGCTGGGAAAGTGTCGATCTATATGGACGCCTGTCCGGCCGGACACAAGGGTTGCACCCCGTGGCGCGCATACCTAGCGTCGCGCCCATGGCCGAGATCGCGATCTTTCTCGAGGATGACCTGCTGCGCAGCGCCCGCGCGGGCCAGCACAATTTCATCGGCCTGATGCACAAGGTGCTGACCGCCGCAGGCAACAAGGTCGCCTTTCTGCCCGAGGCGGATGCGCACGGCGAGGTTCCTGCCCATTCCCTTGTGCACATGGGCCCGCCGCTGGGCCGTCATGGCCTGACCTTCCGGCGGGTCTATCACTATCCGTTCTGGCGGATCGAAACGACCGAACGGCGCTGGGCGTGGGATGTGGCGCGGGCCCGGTTCGACCCCGAGGCGGTTCCCTCCGATACCGCGGCCCGGTTCCGGGCACAGTGGCGCAAGCGGCTTTTTTCCGTGACCGAAGTGCCCCCGCGCGACCCGGGGGGCCATGTCTATATCCCCTTGCAGGGACGCCTGACCCAGCACCGGTCCTTCCAGTCCATGTCGCCCATCGAGATGATCGAAACCGTGATGCGTCTTGACCCCGGTCGGAAGGTCATTGCGACGCTGCATCCGAAGGAAGTCCATGACAGGGCGGAACGCGCCGCGCTCGAGGGGCTGTTGGCCAGACATCCCGCGCTCAGCCTCGATGACCGTCCCCCGTTGCAGCATCTTGCCGAATGCGCCCATGTCGTGACGCAGAATTCCTCCGTGGCCTTCAACGGGTTCTTCTTCGACCGTCCGGCGATCCTTTTCGCCCGGATCGACTTTCACCACATCGCATTGTCGGTGCCCGAGATCGGACCGGATCGCGCCTTCGGACAGGTTGGGACACATAGGCCCGACTACGCGCGCTATCTCTACTGGTTCTGGCAGCAACAATCGATCAATGCCGGTCGCGACGATGCAGCCTCGCAGATCGCCCGGCGGTTCCGCGCGCTGGGCTGGCCCGTGTGAGATGGGTCTCCCACATGAAGACGGGCGCCCCAGGGGAGCGCCCGGCTGTCTCGTCGGCGGCTGGTGTCAGATCGACGATTCGATCCAGCTCTGCAACGCGGCCTTGGGGGCGGCGCCGGTCCGGTTCGACACGACCTGGCCGTTCTTGAACAGGAACAGCGCCGGGATGCCGCGCACGCCCATCATAGCGGGCGAGTTCGGGTTTTCATCCACGTTCACCTTGGCGATCTTGACGCGGCCGCTGTATTCCCGCGACAGCTCTTCCAGAGCCGGGCCGATCTGCTTGCAGGGGCCACACCACTCGGCCCAGAAATCCACCACAACGGGAATGTCCGAGTTCTTCACTTCGGCATCGAAGGTGGCATCGGTCACGGCGATTGTCGACATGGACTGTCTCCTGAAGATATCTGAGACGTGAACCTATGAAGGCCCGGCGGAAAGGTCAAGATTTGGCGCACGCGCCAGCGCGGACCTCACAACATCTTGCGGCAGCGGCATCAGGCTGGCCGTCCGGGTCCAGAGGATGGCCAGATCGATCCGATGATGGGGAAAGACCTGTTCCAGCATCGCCAGGTAGGCGCCCATCTGGCGCAGCAGGCCTTCGGGGCAGGCCGCGGCAGTGTCGGGAACGGTGGCGTTCGACTTGTAGTCGATGGCCAGAACATGGTCGGCCCCGATGATCAGCCGGTCGATCGTGCCATGCAGACGCCGACCGCCGACCTGCGCGGTGATCGGCACTTCCGCCAGGGCGTCGGGCGCGAAGACATGGGCCAGGTCCGGGGTGGTCAGGACGGCCCGCGCCTCGGCCAGAAGGGCGTCCGCCTCGGCGGGATCGTCGCAATCGACGAGGTTGCGCGCGCACTCCGCCCAGTCCGCCTGCGGCAGGGTCGGCAGATGTTCCAGCAACAGGTGCAGCCGCGTGCCGCGTGCTTTCGCTTCCTCTTCGTCCAGCCCGGCATCCCCCGGCATCGCCTTGTCACCGCCCAGATCCGACGGGCTCAGGGTTTTGGGCGCCGGTTCGGCAGGCGGCGCCGGCCTGTCGAACATCTCGGGCAGGACCACCGCATCGGCCTTCACCGGCGCGGCGTGGTGCCCCGTCATGCCGTCCCAATCCCCGCCCTGCAGCCGCAATCCCTCGCCCAGCGGCGTCACCAGGGGAACCGCCCCCTGTCGGTTCAGCCCCGCCTCGACCCTCTGATACCAGGTGTCGCCGTCCGTCGTGTCCAGCTTGCCGGCGGCGGCGACGATCAGCCAGGATTGCGCGCGCGTCAGCGCGACATAGAGCAACCGGAGCCGCTCGGCCCGGCTGCGCGCGGCTTCCTCGGCCTGCGCCCTGGACATGGGTTCGGGCCGTTCGTCCTCGGGAAGACGCCAGACCGGCACGCCGTCGATCAATTGCACCACGCCGGGCTGTCCGTCCCTGTGCAGGGCGGTATCCGGCAGGAACACGACTGGTGCTTCCAGTCCCTTGGCGCCATGAACCGTCATCACCCGGATCATGTCACCCTGGGCGTCGACCTGCCGCTTGATCTCGAGGTCGTCGGTTTCCATCCAGACCAGGAACCCGGTCAGGCCCGGCACCTCGGTCCGTTCATAGGCCAGCGCCTGCGACAGAAGCGCGTCAATGCCGTCCTCGGCCTCGCGGCCCAGCCGCGCCAGAAGGCGGCGGCGACCCTCATGTCGGATCAGGACACGCTCGATCAGGTCATAGGGCCGCAGGTAATCCGCGGCGTCGCGCAGGTCTTCCAGCACGGCGAAGGTTTCGGGAAACTCGGTGCGTCGGTCGCGCAGCGCCTGCCACAGGAACGCCCTTGGCGCGCGGCGGTGCGCCAGGTCGAACAAGGCCTGTTCGTCCCAGCCCAGAAGGGGTGACCGCAGGGCGACCGCAAGGGACAGGTCGTCCTCGGGCGTGGCCAGAAAGGACAGCAGGGCCCGCAGGTCCTTGACCGCCATCTCGGCCCCGACGCGCAGCCGGTCCGCCCCGGCGATGGGCAGGTCCAGCGCCTTGCAGGCCCGGATGATCTCGGGGAAGACGCCCGAGCGCTTCTGGACAAGGATCAGGATATCCCC
>SBFT01000065.1 GCA_006227805.1 Paracoccaceae bacterium | reverse complement strand
ACCCCATCTTTTTTGTCAGGTAACAGATGGAGGTAACGATGAACGAGATGTCTTCCGACAAGACCGAACAGGGTGGCCGCGCGACTGTCGCAGGTTGGCTCCGGTCGGATGTCACGATCACCCTGCCCGGCTGGGCCTTCGCGGCGGCGGGCGCGCTGGCGCTGGTGCTGGTTCTGGTGGCGCTGGACTGATGCGACGGGTTCTGGTCTGCCTGATCCTGGCCGCGCCCACCAGCGTCGTCGCGGGCCAATCCATCGCCGACCTGACCCCCTACACCCCGGTCACCGTCAGCGGCATCGTCGATCGCGTCACCGACGAGGATACGTTCATCCTGCGCGATCATACCGGCAGGATCCCGGTCTACCTGGGGCCGAACCGGGTTCCGGTCGTGGCCGGCACGGCGGTGACCGTGTCCGGGTTCCTCGATGACGACTGGCCGCGCGAAATCTATGCCGATGGCCTGACCACGGGCGACGGCCAGAGCTTCACCTTCGAGCGCCGCTCCGACTGATCACTCGGCAGCCACCCGGCGCTTTTCCAGCAGCGGCTTGAGATAGCGTCCGGTGTGGCTGGCCTCGACCCCGGCCACCTCTTCCGGCGTGCCGACGGCCACGACCTGCCCTCCGCCATCGCCGCCCTCGGGGCCGATGTCGATGATCCAGTCGGCGGTCTTGACCACGTCGAGGTTGTGTTCGATCACGATGACCGTGTTGCCCTGGTCGACCAGTTCGTGCAGCACCTCGAGCAGTTTGCGCACGTCCTCGAAATGCAGGCCCGTCGTGGGTTCATCGAGGATATAGAGCGTGCGGCCCGTCGAGCGTCGCGCCAGTTCCTTCGACAGCTTGACGCGCTGCGCCTCGCCCCCTGACAGGGTGGTGGCCTGCTGACCCACCTTGATGTAGCCCAGGCCCACACGCACCAGCGCGTCCATCTTTTCGCGGATCGAGGGGACGGCCTTGAAGAACTCCTGCGCGTCTTCCACCGTCATGTCGAGGACATCGGCGATGCTCTTGCCCTTGAACCTGATTTCCAGCGTCTCGCGGTTGTAGCGCGCGCCCTTGCAGGTCTCGCAGGTGACGTAGACATCCGGCAGGAAGTGCATCTCGATCTTGATGAGACCGTCGCCCTGGCAGGCCTCGCACCGCCCGCCCTTGACGTTGAAGCTGAACCGTCCGGGCTTGTAGCCGCGCGCCTTGGCTTCGGGCAGCCCTGCGAACCAGTCGCGGATGGGCGTGAAGGCGCCAGTATAGGTGGCGGGGTTCGAGCGCGGCGTGCGCCCGATGGGCCGCTGGTCGATGTCGATCACCTTGTCGAGATGCTCGAACCCCTTGATCGTCTCGCAGGGGGCCGGCGTCTCGCGCGCGCCGTTCAGCTTCATCGCGGCGTTCTTGAACAGGGTCTCGATCGTCAGCGTGGACTTGCCGCCGCCCGACACGCCGGTCACGCAGACGAACTTGCCCAGCGGGAAATCGACGGTCACGTTCTTGAGGTTGTTGCCCGTGGCGCCCACGACGGTGACCTTCTTGCCGCCCTTCTTGCCGGGACGGCGTTCGGTCGGCACCGCGATCTCGCGCGTGCCGGACAGGTATTGCCCGGTGACCGAGGCCGGATCGGCCGCGATCTGCGCGGGCGTGCCATGCGACACGACGCGGCCGCCATGGACACCCGCGCCGGGGCCGATGTCGAAGACGTAATCGGCCTCGCGGATCGCCTCCTCGTCATGTTCGACCACCAGCACGGTGTTGCCCTGGTCGCGCAGGTTCTTCAGCGTGCCCAGAAGGCGGTCGTTGTCCCGCTGGTGCAGACCGATCGAGGGTTCGTCCAGCACGTAGAGCACGCCCGTCAGGCCCGATCCGATCTGGCTGGCCAGGCGGATGCGCTGGCTTTCGCCGCCACTTAATGTGCCGCTTGAACGTGAAAGCGTAAGATACTCAAGACCCACGTTATTCAGGAAACCCAGGCGTTCGCGGATTTCCTTCAGGATGGCGCGGGCGATCTCGTTCTTCTGGGCGCTGAGCGCGGCGGGAACCGTGTCGATCCAGGCGAAGGCCTCCTTGATCGACATCTCGACCACCTGGCCGACATGCAAACCGGCAATCTTCACCGCCAAAGCCTCGGGCTTCAGGCGGTATCCGCCGCAGGTGCCGCAGGCGCGGTTGTTCTGGAAGCGCTCGAATTCCTCGCGGATCCAGGCGCTGTCGGTCTCGCGCCAGCGGCGTTCCATGTTGGGGATGACGCCTTCGAAGACGCGTTTCACCTGGTAGACGCGCCCGCCTTCGTCATAGCGGAACTGGATTTCCTCGTCGCCCGAGCCGTAGAGGAACACCTGCTGCACCGCTTCGGGCAGGTCCTTCCAGCGGGCGTTCCTGTCGAAACCGTAATGGCGCGCAATGGCCTCGATCGTCTGGAGGAAGTAGGGCGACTTGCCCTTGCGCCAGGGTGCCAGCGCGCCATCGGCCACCTTCAGCGTCACGTCCGGAACGACGAGGCGTTCGTCGAAGAACAGCTCGACCCCCAGCCCGTCGCAGGCCGGACAGGCCCCGAAGGGCGCGTTGAAGGAAAACAGGCGCGGCTCGATCTCGGGGATGGTGAACCCCGATACCGGACAGGCGAAATTCTCGGAGAACGTGATGCGTTCGGGGTCGCCTTCGGTCGGAGCGGTCTCGAGGATCGCGATGCCCTGCGCCAGGTCCAGTGCCGTTCGGAAACTGTCGGCCAGACGCGTTTCCAAGCCTTCGCGCACGACGATCCGGTCAACGACCACGTCGATGTCATGGCGGAACTTCTTGTCCAGCGTCGGCGGTTCATCGAGTTCGTGGAACTGCCCGTCCACCTTGACGCGCTGGAAGCCCTGCTTGCGCAGCTCGAGGAATTCCTTGCGGTACTCGCCCTTCCGGTCCCGCACGATCGGCGCGAGGAGATAGGCGCGCGTCCCCTCCTCCATCGCCATGACGCGGTCGACCATGTCCTGGACCTGCTGAGCTTCGATGGGCAGGCCGGTGGCAGGCGAATAGGGCGTGCCTGCGCGCGCAAACAGAAGGCGCAGGTAATCGTAGATTTCCGTCACCGTGCCGACGGTCGACCGCGGGTTCTTCGAGGTCGTCTTCTGTTCGATCGAGATGGCGGGAGAGAGGCCCGAGATGTGATCGACGTCCGGTTTCTCCATCATGTTCAGGAATTGCCGCGCATAGGCCGAGAGCGATTCCACGTAGCGGCGCTGGCCTTCGGCATAGATCGTGTCGAAGGCCAGCGACGACTTGCCCGACCCCGACAGCCCGGTGATCACCACCAGCTGGTCGCGCGGAATGTCGACATCGATGTTCTTGAGGTTGTGTTCGCGCGCGCCGCGCACCTCGATATGCTTCAACTCGGCCATGACCACCCCGGGCGTTAACACATCAGACATAAGTCACGCGGGCCGAGTCTCCAATGAAAAAATGGGAACATTTCAGGAACGACGACGCGCCGCCAGCCAGAGATGCAGTCCCAGGCACAAGGCCATGATCATCGCCGTCAGGCCCAGCATCGCGGGAAAGCCGCCCAGCCCCAGGACCGCAGCCAGGACGGGCGTGCCCAGCGTGTTGCCCAGGTTGCCCATCTGCGCCATCGCCCCGTTGGCCTGGGCCTGTTCGGCGGCGCTGTCGGCCAGTTGCGGCACGGCGGCGAAGGTGGCGCCCTGGATCAGGCCGAAGCCCACCGCCAGCGCCAGCAGGCCCAGCGGCAGGCCGGGCTGAACGGTCTGCCACAGAAGGCAGAGCCCGGTCAGGACGATCCCGGCGCTGACGACGTCGACCGCCCGGAACCGCCGCAACAGCCAGACCCCCAGCGTCATCGAGACCGCGATCGACACCAGCGGCAAGGCCCCCAGGATCACCGCGCGCGCGCCCGGCGGAATGGCGGGCGGGATCAGCGTCAGGATGGCGAGGAAACAGAAGGTGTAGAACAGCCAGACCATCGCCGGGGCGGAGAGATGCGGCGAGGCATAGATGGCGCGGTGATCGCGCAGCATCCCCGCCAGCGTCAGGGCGCCCTGCGGCGCGGGCGCGTCGAGACTGCGCAGCGACCGCCCCAGGATCACGGCCAGCGCCGCCATCCACAGCGCATGGGCCAGGAACAGCGACGGCAGGCCGAACGCGGCCACCAACGGCAGGCCTGCCCAGACCAGCAAGGTATAGGAGACCCCGAAGAAGGTGCTCCACAGCGACAGGGTCAGGCCGCGGTGGCGGGGCGCGGAGAATTGCGCGATCAGCGTCGGCGCGGCCACCACGATGGCGAGGTGCGACGCCCCTTCCAGCCCGCGCA
>SBFT01000248.1 GCA_006227805.1 Paracoccaceae bacterium | reverse complement strand
CACCGTTCTCCGACGCGGAGAACGGAGCCGGAAACCGACGCGGTTTCCGGGCCGAGGCTCGACCGCTCCGCCAAGGGCGGGAAACCGCGTCGGTTTCCCACCCGGATTTCGCGTCGAAATCCGCAATCCGCAGGAACCGGGTCGCGTCGCGGGGCCTGCGGGGGCAGGTTTCCGAAAAAGGAGACCCAAGATGATCTTTCAAGCCATGCCCACCGCCGACGCCCGCGCCTTCCGCGCTGGCCGCCCCGACGCCAACGGCCAGCCGCCGGAACGCCACGTCGCAACCGGCATGGCCAATCCCTGCCGCCACTGCCTGCGGATGATCCCCGAAGGCGCGCCGATGCTGATCCTGGCCTATCGTCCCTTCCCCGACGCCCAGCCCTACGCCGAAACCGGGCCGGTCTTTCTCTGCGCAGGGGACTGCGCGCGCCAC
This sequence comes from Paracoccaceae bacterium, assembly GCA_006227805.1. Lineage (GTDB taxonomy): Bacteria > Pseudomonadota > Alphaproteobacteria > Rhodobacterales > Rhodobacteraceae > JAGYKE01. The sequence continues at coordinate 11,039 of SBFT01000248.1, read as the reverse complement.
CCCGATACCGAAGACCTGCCCCCGGTCCTGACCACCTCGCCCGACTACCTGGTCAAGGGCTATTCCCAGGATCACCGCATCGTCTACGGCACCGGCGCGGTGGTGCCGACGCCCGACATGGCCGCGCGCATCGGCGCGATCCTCGACGATCCCCGCGTCGCCTATGTCCACATCCGGTCGGCGCGCAACAACTGCTACCAGGCGCGGGCGGTGCGCGCCTCAGCGTGAGGCGGTCAGCGACAGGAAGACGTCCTGAAGGTCCGGTTCCTCGGTGCGCACGTCGCGGATCGTGATGCCTGCCGCACGCACCGCGTCCAGCACCGCCTCGGCCCGGGTCTGCCCCCGGCGATAACTCAGCGCGATCGACCCGTCCGCGCGCCGCGCGGCCTCGATCCCCGCACCTTCCGGCAGGCGATCCACCGCGCCTTCCGGTTCGATCACCATGGTCTTGGCGTCCAGCCGCGCCAGCAGGCGCGCGGTGCTGTCGCGCGCGACCACGTCGCCCTGGTTGATGATGGCGATCTCGTCGCACATCTCCTCGGCCTCTTCCAGGTAATGCGTGGTCAGGATGATCGTCATGCCCCGGTCGCGGTTCAGCTTGCGGATGTTCTCCCACAGCATCTGGCGCAACTCGATGTCCACACCGGCGGTCGGCTCGTCCAGCACCAGGATATTGGGGTGATGCACCAGCGCCTTGCCCAGCAGAAGCCGCCGCCGCATGCCGCCCGAGAGCGTGCGGGCATAGGCCTCGGCCTTGTCGGAGAGGCCCACCATGGCCAGGATCTCGTCGCTGCGGCGCCGGGATTTCGGCACGCCGTAAAGCCCCGCCTGGACTTCCAGCGCGGCGCGCGGGCTGAAGAACGGATCGAGGTTCAGCTCCTGCGGCATGACGCCGATGGCGGCGCGGGACTGGCGCGGGTTCACATCCTGGTCGAAGCCCCAGATCTCGACCCGGCCCGCCGATTTCCTGACCAGCCCCGCAAGGATGTTGATCAGCGTCGACTTGCCCGCGCCGTTCGGCCCCAGAAGCCCGAAGACCGACCCGCGCGGAACGGTCATGTCGATGCCCTTGAGGGCGCGCTTTTCCGGCGCGCCCCGACCGCCGCCATAGGTCTTTTCCAGCCCCTCGATGCGGATCGCGTCCTGTGTCACCCTGACCCTTGCCCCCCAATCGCGCTTGACCCATAAAGCCCTAGATCACGACGCCCCCGGCGGCAACCAGAAGGACCGATGCGCCATGACCCTCGACGCGCCCGAAACCAAGATCGTGGACAGCCCGCGCGTGGCCTGCGACGGCGGCGAAGGGGCTTTGGGGCATCCCCGGGTCTGGCTGATGATCCCGGCGGAAACCGGCTGGATAGACTGCCCCTATTGCGATTGCAGATACGTCCTGCGCGATGGCGCGGACAGCGGGCATTAGGGCCGCGCGCCGCGTCGCGCTGGCGCTGATCGCGGGGCCTGTGTTCTATCTGCTGGCCTCGGTCATCGGGGCGCTGATCCCCTCGGGCGGATCGGTGCGCGCAGGCGGCCCAGTGACGATCCACCTGGTCACGGGACCGATCCATTATGACTTCCTGCTTCCGCTCGACGCGCAGACCCGCGCGCGCTTTGCCGCGATGAACGACCCCGGCCTGCCGCTGGAGGCGCCCGGCGCGGAATGGCTGGTCGCGGGCTGGGGCGCGCGTGATTTCTACACCACCACGGGGACATATCGCGACCTGTCGCCGCGCGCGGTCTGGCGGGCCGCGACGGGCGACGCCAGCGTCATCCGGCTGGGCCTGGCCGGGCCGCTGACCGGAGAGGTGCCCGTCCGCAGCATCGCCATGGACCGCGTCACCTATGACAGGCTTCTGGACGCGATCCTGGCCGACTTCGCGCGCGACGCGGCAGGCCGCCCGATCGCGCTGGACCATCCCGGCTTTTCCGATGTCGACATGTTCTTCGAGGCGCGCGGCCGCTTTCACCTGTTCCGGACCTGCAACACCTGGATCGGCCGCGTCCTGCGCGACGCGGGCCTGCGCTTCGGCGCCTGGACGCCGCTGCCCCTGTCCGTCGGGCTGGCGCAACGGGTGCATCTGGGCGGTTGACCAGGCCCGCCAAATTTTCTCCGCAATTGTGGTCCAGACCCCTGCCTTCGGACTTCGACGCGTAACGAGGCATGAGCAGAATGACCGAAGCACTCGAGCCGCACACCCGCAGCGTGTTCTCGACCTGGGGGTTCTGGGCCATCCTCTCCGGCGGTGTGGGCGTCCTCCTTTTCTTCGCGCAGATCCACGTGATCAATAGTGCCGAAGCCCCCTCGATAGGCCAGCAGATCGGCGAGATCGCAGGCGACATACGGCGATCCGCATGGCGATCCTTCCTCGGGCTGCCAGCACCTCAGGCAGAACCGGTCCCGCAATCGCCGGACTGGGTCGCGATCCTCGCGATCGCCGCTCCGGTCTTCGGGGTGCTGGCGGTGATCCTGGCCGGTGTTTCGATGAAGCTGCACGAGAACTGGCGCGTGGCGCTTCTCGGCGCGGGCCTCGGGTTCAGCGCGATCCTGTTCCAGTTCATGTTGATCATGGCGCTGCTGATCGTGGGCTGCATGATCCTCGTCGCGATCATCTCGAACATGGACGGCATCTTCGGGGGCTGACCTGCTGGACTTCCGGGGTATTGTGCTCCATCCCTGCCTGACGGGCGAGATGGAGGACCAAGATGACATTCGGCAAGGGCTGTCACCTGCACCTGATCGACGGATCGGCCTTCATCTTCCGCGCCTATCACGCGCTGCCACCCTTGACCCGGAAATCCGACGGCCTGCCCATCGGGGCGGTCTCGGGCTTCTGCAACATGCTCTTCCGCTATGTCGAGGGCAACAACGGCCATGACGCGCCGACCCATGTGGCAGTGATCTTCGACAAGGGCAGCCACACCTTCCGCAACGACATGTACGACCTCTACAAGGCCAACCGCGAGGAGATGCCCCAGGACCTGCGCCCGCAGATCCCGCTGACGCGCGAGGCGACGCTGGCCTTCAACATCGCCTGCAAGGAACGGGAAGGCTACGAGGCCGACGACATCATCGCCACGCTCGCCTGCCAGGCGCGCGAGGCGGGCGGGCGCGTCACCATCATCAGTTCCGACAAGGACCTGATGCAGCTGGTGGGCGACGGCGTCGTGATGCTGGACGCGATGAAGAACCGCGTCATCGACCGCGAGGAAGTGCACGAGAAGTTCGGCGTCTACCCCGAACGGGTGGTGGACGTACAGGCACTCGCGGGCGACAGCGTCGACAACATCCCCGGCGCGCCCGGCATCGGCATCAAGACGGCGGCGCTGCTGATCAACGAATTCGGCTCGCTCGAGGAGCTTCTGGACCGCGCCGGGGAAATCCCCCAGCCCAAGCGTCGGCAGACCCTGATCGACATGCGCGAGCAGATCGAATTGTCCAAGAAACTGGTCATCCTGGACCGTGACACCCCGCTCGACTTCACTCTGGACGACCTGGAAGTGCGCCCGCCCGACCCCGAACGCCTGATGGAGTTCCTGGCGCGGATGGAGTTCCGCACGCTGACGAAGCGCATCGCCGACCGGATGGGGCTGGAGGCTCCCGCGATCCCCGAAGCCCCCGCGCCCGAGGCCGCCCTGCCCGCCCCCGACGCGCCCGCCTTCGCCGCCGCGACCTATGACCGCGTCCGCGACGAAGCCGCCCTGCAGACATGGATCGACCGCATCCGCGCCGTGGGTCATGTGGCGGTCGATACCGAAACCACCAGCCTCGACGAGATGAAGGCCGAGATCGTGGGCATTTCCCTCTGCGTCGATGCGGGACATGCCTGCTATGTGCCCCTCACGCACAAGGCCGGGCAATCGGACGATCTCTTCGGGTCGGACGCGCTGGCCGAGGGCCAGATCGACCGCGACACGGCGCTGGCGATGCTGAAACCGGTGCTGGAAGACGCAGCGATCCTCAAGATCGGGCAGAACATGAAATACGACGCCAAGGTCTTCGCCCGGGCGGGGATCGACGTGGCGCCGATCGACGACACGATGCTGATGTCCTACGCGCTGCACGGGGGCGAACACGGCCACGGCATGGACACGCTGTCGGAACGCTACCTTGGGCACACGCCGATCCCGATCAAGCCGCTTCTGGGGTCCGGCAAGTCCGCGCGCACCTTCGATCATGTCCCCATCGACGAGGCGACGGCCTATGCCGCCGAGGACGCCGACATCACCCTGCGCCTCTGGCAGCTCTTCAAGCCGCAACTGCACCAGGCCCGCGTGACCACCGTCTACGAGACGCTGGAACGCCCCATGGTGCCGGTTCTGGCGCGGATGGAGATGGCGGGCATCAAGGTCGACCGCGACACGCTGAGCCGGATGTCGAACGCCTTCGCCCAGAAGATGGCGGCGCTGGAAGCGGAAATCCACGAACTGGCCGGAGAACCCTTCAACGTCGGTTCGCCCAAGCAACTGGGCGAGATCCTCTTCGACAAGATGGGCCTCGACGGCGGCAAGCGCGGCAAGACGGGCGCCTATGCGACCGGCGCCGACGTTCTGGAAGACCTGGCCACCGAACACGACCTGCCCGCGCGGGTGCTGGACTGGCGGCAATTGTCCAAACTGAAATCCACCTATACCGACGCGCTGCAGGACCACATCAACCCGGACACGGGCCGCGTGCACACGTCCTATTCCATCGCCGGCGCATCGACGGGCCGCCTGGCCTCGACCGATCCGAACCTGCAGAACATCCCCGTGCGCACCGAGGAAGGCCGCCGCATCCGCGAGGCGTTCGTCGCCGAACCGGGCCGCACCCTGGTCAGCCTCGACTATTCCCAGATCGAGTTGCGCATCCTCGCCCATATCGCCGACATCCCGCAGCTGAAACAGGCCTTCGCCGATGGCCTCGACATCCACGCCATGACCGCGTCCGAGATGTTCGACGTGCCGCTGGACCAGATGACACCGGACATCCGCCGCCGCGCCAAGGCGATCAATTTCGGCGTGATCTACGGCATCTCGGGCTTCGGCCTGGCGCGCAACCTGCGCATTCCGCGGGCCGAGGCGCAGGGCTTCATCGACCGCTACTTCGAACGCTTCCCCGGCATCCGCGACTACATGGACGAAACCAAGGCCTTCGCGAAGGATCATGGCTACGTCCAGACGCTGTTCGGCCGCAAGATCCACACGCCCGAGATCAACGCGAAAGGCCCGACCGCCGGCTTCGCCCAGCGCGCCGCGATCAACGCGCCCATTCAGGGAACGGCCGCCGACATCATCCGCCGCGCGATGATCCGGATGGAGGCCGCCATAAGCGACCTGCCCGCGAAGATGCTGCTGCAGGTCCACGACGAACTGCTGTTCGAAGTGGCCGAGGACGCCGTGGACCAGACCATCGCCCGCGCCCGCGACGTGATGGAGGGCGCCTGCGACCCGGTGGTGAAACTGGCCGTCAGGTTGACGGTTGATGCCGGGAAGGGCCGGAACTGGGCCGAGGCGCATTGATGGCAGGCATCGCGACATGGCCCGACCTCCGGGCGCTGGCCCTGGCGCTGGACCTGCCGAAGGTCGAGGATGCCGTCAGCTGGGGCAACCCGAACCTCAAGGCGCATGGCAAGATGTGGGTCTGGTGGTCGCCTTACGTGGACGCCGGCGTCTTCAAGGGCAGCATCGAGGAACGCGAGGCGCTGATCGCCTCCGACCCGGCCACCTTCCTGCACCATGACCACTATGCCAATCACGGCCTGATCCTGGTCGCCGCGGGCAGGATCGACACGGACTGGGCCCGCGCACGATTGCGGCGGACATGGGAGGAGATGGCCCCGAAACGCTGGCTGGCCGAATGGCAGGCCGGGAACCCATGAGCCGCCCGCGTCCCCGACCGCGCGCGCCCAGGGGCGAGACCCGCCTGATCGCCTTCAACAAGCCCATGAACATGCTCAGCCAGTTCACCGATGACGGCAACTGGCCGGGTCTGGGCCGTGTGCTGGACATGCCCGGCATGTATCCCGCAGGCCGCCTCGACCGCGACAGCGAGGGCCTCCTGCTGCTGACCAATGACGGCATCCTGCAGGCCCGCCTGACCGATCCGAAGTCGATGACGCCGAAAACCTATGTGGTCCAGGTCGAAGGCACGCCTGACGATGCCGCGCTGGACGCCCTGCGCGCGGGCGTCACCCTGAACGACGGCCCCACCCGCCCCGCAGGGGTGGACCGGATCGACGAACCCCGATGGCTCTGGCCGCGCGACCCGCCGGTGCGCTTCCGCAAGTCGGTGCCCGAGGCCTGGCTGCGCCTCACCATCACCGAAGGGCGCAACCGCCAGGTCCGCCGCATGTGCGCCCATGTCGGCCTGCCGGTCCTGCGCCTCGTGCGCTGGTCGGTCGGCCCGCACACGCTCGAAGGGCTGAAACCCGGCCAGTGGAAGGAACTGCAGCCGTGACGGACGACACCGTCACGGTCACGGTCACGGTCTCGGGCCGCGCCGCCCTGCGCGACTGGCTGGCGGCGAACCACGCCACCAGCACCGGCACCTGGATCGCCACCTACAAGAAGCACCATCCCGACTATCTGCCCTGGACCCAGGCCGTCGAGGAACTGCTCTGCTGGGGCTGGGTCGACGGGCAGGTCGCGGCGCTCGATGCCGACCGGATGCGCCACCGCTGCGCTCCCCGCAACCCGCGCTCGGCCTGGTCGGCGGTCAACAAGGGGATCGTCGCCCGGATGCGCGAAACGGGCCGGATGACCCCCGCCGGAGAGGCCGCCATCGCGGCGGCGCTGGCCAACGGCATGTGGGACTTCCTCGACGATGTCGAACGGCTCGAGGTGCCGCCCGACCTCGCGGCGGCGCTGGCCACCGCGCAGGCGACGACCGCGTGGCAAGCCTATCCGGGGTCGGTCAGACGCGGCACGCTGGAATGGATCAAGACCGCCCGCACCGCGCCCACCCGCGCCGCGCGCATCGAAGACACCGCAGCCTCGGCGGCAAGGGGTCTGCGCCCGAAACCCTTTCGCAGATAGCCCCGCTCCGGACTTCCTCTTGCCGCAAATATCCCGGGGGAGTCGCCCGCAGGGCGACGGGGGCAGAGCCCCCAGGTCCCGTCCCGGCGGGAATCATCCCTGCACGCCGCGATGGCGATCCTGCCGCATTTGCCACCCTCTTGCGGCGGCTGTGACAGGGCGATGTCATCGCGACGGAAACGATGCGGATGAAGGCCCGACTTTGTCGCCCGGCGAACCCCGGAATTGGGGCAACTCCGTCAGGATTGTGGCGTCTTCCGGAAAATCCTGTCTAGACTGAGGCCATGCTCAGACTGCTTGCAAACGCCACCCGCCTTCTTGGCCCCGTCCTCGCCCTCGGCATCGCGCATGTCGTGCTGGCCGAGCCGGAGGCGCAATCGGGGCAGGGTGCCAGCCCGGCGACGGCCCAGGTCAACCCGGTCGCCCGCGGCGACTGAGCGCCCCCTCAGACGTCCTGCAAGGCTTCCGACGGAATGATCCGGAAGAACGCGCCCCCCGACCAGACGCCGAACCAGCCCTCGTGGTGGACGCCCAGGTCGACCAGGCGGTAGAAGCTCTTGCGGTCGACCAGCGCCTCCAGGTTCGCGCGCACCAGGACGTAAGGCGACGGCTCGCCCGTCCGCGCGTCCCGCTCGACCCGGATCGGCGCGTCGGGTCCCGCCTGCGTCCGGTCTCCCACCTGCGTCACGAAGGTCAGCACCTGGTCGCGGCCCTTGCCCGCGGCTTCGAAATCCACCGCCACGAAGGGCGCGTCCTCGACCGTGATCCCGACCTTCTCGACCGGGGTGACCAGGAAATACCTGTCCCCCTCCTTCTTCAGGATGGACGAGAACAGCCTGACCAGTTCCGGCCGCCCGAAGGGCGTGCCCAGGTAGAACCAGGTCCCGTCGCGCGCGATCCGGATGTCGAGATCCCCGCAGAAGGGCGGGTTCCACAGGTGCACCGGCGGCAATCCGCGCGTCCCGGCTGCCCTGACCGAGGCAGCAAGCCCTTCCGCCGAGGGGGTCACGGCTTTTTGTCCGCTCATAGCTTTTGCCATTTCACCTTTGCGAGATACACTCATCTCCAGAACATATATTCCCCCGGAAAGGATTGTCATGTCCGAGCACGCGGATCTGGTGGCCGAGATCGAGGCCTTGGAGACCAAACTGGCCGAGGCGCGCGCGTCGATCACCAAGCGGTTCATCGGCCAGGAGCGGGTCGTCGACCTGACCCTGACCGCGCTTCTCTGCGGCGGTCATGCCCTGCTGATCGGCCTGCCGGGCCTCGGCAAGACGCGGCTGGTCGAGACGCTGTCGACGGTCATGGGCCTGCACGGCAACCGCGTCCAGTTCACCCCCGACCTGATGCCCGCCGACATCCTGGGCTCCGAGGTCCTGGACACCGCGCCCGACGGCACGCGATCCTTCCGCTTCCTGCCGGGTCCGATCTTCTGCCAGCTCCTGATGGCGGACGAGATCAACCGCGCCAGCCCGCGCACCCAGTCGGCCCTCCTCCAGGCGATGCAGGAAAAGGCCGTGACCGTCGCGGGCCAGACCCATCCCCTGGCCGCGCCCTTCCACGTCCTGGCGACCCAGAACCCGATCGAGCAGGAAGGCACCTATCCCCTGCCCGAAGCGCAGCTGGACCGCTTCCTCGTGCAGGTCGACGTTCCCTATCCCGACCGCAAGACCGAAAAGGACATCCTGCTGGCCACCACCGGCGTGGCCGAGGAGGCCTCGACCGAGGTCTTCGCCCCGGGCGAGCTGATCGCGGCGCAGAAGCTGTTGCGGCGCATGCCTGTCGGCGACGGCGTGGTCGAGATGATCCTCGACCTGGTGCGCGCCTTCCGTCCCGACGAGCCCGGCGTCAGCGACCGCGTCCGCGAAACCGTCGCCTGGGGTCCCGGGCCCCGCGCGGCCCAGGCCCTGATGCTGACGGTGCGCGCCCGCGCGCTTCTGCAGGGGCGCCTCGCGCCCAACGCCGAGGACGTGATCGACATGGCCCGCCCCGTGCTGTCGCACCGGATGGCGCTGAACTTCGCCGCCCGCGCGCGCGGCGACAGCCTGGCGAAACTGATCGACACCACCGCGCAATCCCTGGCCCGGACCGAGGCCGCCGCGTGATCCAGCCCCTGCACCTGCGCGAGAGGGCCGAAGCGGAAGCCGCGCGCTTTCCGCCCCTGCTGGCGCGGGCCGAACACCTGGCGGGAACAGTCCTTCTGGGCGAACATGGCCGCCGCCGCGCGGGCCTTGGCGACGATTTCTGGCAATACCGCCCGGCCGAGGCCGGCGACAGCCGCCGGATGATCGATCACCGCCGCTCGGCCCGGGGCGACACGCAATTCGTGCGCGAGCGCGAATGGCAGATCGCGCAATCGGTGATGATGTGGATCGACCAGGGCGCGTCCATGCGTTTCGCCTCGGACGACAAGCTGCCGCAGAAGATCGAGCGCGCGCGGCTTCTGGCGCTGGCCTCGGCCATCCTTCTGGTGCGCGCGGGCGAACGCGTCGGCCTGACCGGCACCGCCCTGCCGCCGCGCAGCGGCAACCAGCAGATCCAGCGCCTGGCCCAGATGTTCAGCCAGGACAGCAGCGCCGATTACGCCGCCCCCGAACACCGCGCGATGATCCCGCACGCCCGCGCCGTCTTCATCTCGGATTTCCTGGGCGACATGGCCGATGTCCGCCTGGCGCTGACGAAGGCCGCCGATCGCGGCGTGCGCGGCGTCCTGTTGCAGGTTCTCGACCCGTCCGAGGAGGCCTTTCCCTTCCGCGGCCGCACCATCTTCGAAAGCGTCGGCGGCACGCTGGCGCACGAGACGATGAAGGCCTCGGACCTGCGCGACCGCTACCTTGACCGCCTGGCCGCCCGCAAGGCGGAACTGGCGGACCTGACCCGCCTCACCGGCTGGCGCCTCGGGCTGCACCATACCTCGGACAGCGCGCAATCCGCTCTGTTGTGGCTCTATCGCGCGCTGGACGGAGGGACGGCATGACCGTTCTGGGCGGCATCGGCTTTACCGCGCCCTGGCTGCTTCTGGGCCTGATCGCGCTGCCGATCCTGTGGCTGATCCTGCGCGCGGTCCCTCCCGCGCCGATCCGGCGCCGGTTCCCCGGCGTGGCCCTGATGCTGGGCCTGAAGGACGACGAAAGCGTGTCCGACCGCACGCCCTGGTGGCTTCTCCTGCTGCGGATGCTGGCCGTCGCCGCGCTGATCCTGGGCCTGGCGGGTCCGGTCCTGAACCCAGATGAGCGCCGCGACGGCGATGGCCCCCTGCTGATCCTGATGGATGCAGGCTGGGCCGGCGCCAGCCGCTGGCCCGACCGGATCGCGCTGGTCGACGCGCAGCTGACCGAAGCGGGCCGCGCGGGGCGGACCGTGGCGCTGGTGACGCTGGCGCAGCCCGAACCGCCCGTCTTCCAGGCGGCGGATGTCTGGCGCAGCCGCCTGGCCGGGTTGAGCCCTCAGCCCTGGACCGGCGACGAGGCGCGCGTCGACGCCCTGATCGCGGGCCTTGGCGATGCGCGCTTCGACACGCACTGGATCAGCGACGGCCTCGATCATCCCGGCCGCGACCGCCTGCTGGCCGAGTTGCAGGCCCGCGGCGACGTGCGCGCCTACCAGACCGACCAGCCGATCTTCGGCCTGGCCCCGCCCCGGTTCGAGGATGGCGCGATCCGGCTGACCGCCCTGCGGCCCATGGCGGGCGCGGCGCGCGAAGTCACGATCCTGGCCATCGGCCGCGACCCCGCCGGCACGGAACGCGTCCTCTCCAGCGCCAATGCCACCTTCGACGCGGGCGGCCTCGTGGCGGAAACCGCGCTGGTGCTTCCCGCCGAACTGCGCGGCCGGCTGTCGCGCTTCGAGGTGCAGGGCCAGCGCTCGGCCGGGGCGACGACGCTTTCCGACGACAGCCTGCGGCGGCGCGAGGTCGCCCTGATCTCGGCCCGCGAGGACCGCGAGGGGCTCGAGCTTCTCTCGCCGCTGCACTACCTGGAACAGGCGCTGATCCCTTCGGCGGAACTGCTTTCGGGATCGTTGCAGGA
>SBFT01000421.1 GCA_006227805.1 Paracoccaceae bacterium | reverse complement strand
CCCTCCCCCCACCCCTTCCCGCCTCCCGCTTTCCCCTGTAGAACCCCTGTCCAGAGGCAGGCAGGGACTTCCCCATGAAACCGATCCGCCTGATCGCGGGCTTTCTGACGGTAGGCGTCTGGACGCTGGCCAGCCGGGTCCTGGGCTTCGTGCGCGATATCCTGATCGCGGCCTACATGGGCTCGGGTCCCGTGGCCGAGGCGTTCCTGGTCGCCTTCTCGCTGCCCAACATGTTCCGCCGCTTCTTCGCCGAAGGCGCGTTCAACACCGCCTTCGTGCCCATGTTCTCGAAGAAGCTCGAGGCGGGCGAGGACCCGGAGGGCTTTGCCAATGACGCCTTCGCGGCGCTGGGCACGCTGCTGATCGCGGTCACGCTGGTCGCGCTGGCGGCGATGCCCTGGCTGGTCCTGGCGATGGCGAGCGGCTTCGCGGGCGACGCGCGCTTCGGCCTCGCCGTCGATTTCGGGCGGATCGCTTTCGTCTATATCCTCTTCATCTCGCTGGCGGCCCTGCTGTCGGGCGTGCTGAACGCCACGGGGCGCTTTGCCGCCGCCGCCGCCGCGCCGGTCCTGCTGAACCTGATCCTGATCGGCGCCCTGGTGCTGGCCGGGATCGCGCCTGCCCCGGCGGGCGACGGCGCGGCCCTGCAGGGTCTGCGGCACGGCACCTTCCTGGTCTGGGCGGTGGTGGTCGCGGGGATCGCGCAGCTGGCGCTGGTCTGGTGGGCGGCGGCGCGGGCGGGGTTCGCCCTGCGCCCGCGATGGCCGCGCCTGACGCCCGAGATGAAGCGCCTTGCCGTGATCGCGGGGCCCGCGATGCTGGCCGGCGGCGTGGTGCAGATCAACCTGCTGGTGGGACGGCAGGTGGGATCGTTCTTCGAGGGCGCGATCGCCTGGCTGAGTTTCGCCGACCGCCTCTATCAGTTGCCGCTGGGGGTGGTGGGGATCGCCATCGGGGTCGTCCTGCTGCCCGACCTGTCGCGGCGGCTGAAGGCCAGCGACGATGCGGGCGGGCGCGATGCCCTGTCGCGCGCGACCGAGTTCGGGATGATGCTGACCGTGCCCTCGGCGGTGGCGCTGGTGGCGATCCCGGTGCCTCTGGTCTCGGTCCTGTTCGGGCGGGGCGCGTTCGATGCGCAGGACGTGGCGGCGACGGCGCTGGCGGTGGCGGTCTACGGGCTGGGCCTGCCGGCCTTCGTGATGCAGAAGGTGCTGCAGCCCTTGTATTTCGCGCGCGAGGACACGCGCAGCCCGTTCCGGTTCGCCGTGGTGGCGATGGTGGTGAACGCGGTGGTGGCGGTGGGCGCGGCGCTGGCCTTCGGCTTCATCGGGGCGGCGATCGGCACGACGGTGGCGGCCTGGGCGATGGTGTGGCAGCTGAGCCGGGGCACCGCGCCGATGGGCGAGGTGGCGCGGCTGGATGCGCGGGCGCTGCGGCGGTTGCCGCGCATCCTGCTGGCCGCGCTGATCATGGGGGCGGCCCTGTGGGGCGCGGGGCTGGCGATGGCGGACTGGCTGGCCGCACCGGGGCTGCGCTATGGCGCGCTGGCGGTGCTGGTCCTGGGCGGCATGGCGGTCTATTTCGCGGCCGGGCACGCGATCGGGGCGTTCCGGCTGTCGGAATTCGCCCGCGCGCTGCGGCGGCGGGGCTGAGCGGCTCAGCGTTCCTGGCGCAACCGCGCGAGAAGGGCCGCCCAGCCGCCCGGCGCCAGCACGAAGGACAGAAGGAAGCCCGCGACGAAGCCGCCCACGTCGCCCACCCACGAGGCATCGCCCCCGAAGAGCAGCGCGAAGACCAGCTGGATCCCCATCAGGAAGCCAATCAGCACGAAGGCGCGATACTGGTTCTGGCCCAGATTGCCCAGCCGGGTCCACAGGATGTAGGTGAAGCCGCCGATCAGGCCGTAGACGCTGGGAAAGGCGCCGAAGAGAAGCGTGCCCTGGCCATGCAGCAGCGCATAGGCCAGCGCGCCGGCGACGCCCGAGGCGAGGAACAGCGCCAGCATCCGCAGCTGTCCGAAGGTTTCGGCCACCATCTTGCCCATCGCCAGCAGGATCACCGCCGCGAAGGCAGCGTGCGTCAGCGAGCCATGGACGAAGCTGTAGGTGAAGAAGCGCAACAGGTGTTCGGGCGGGAATTGCCGGGTCGCCAGCATCCAGTCGAAGACCTGCACGCTGAAGCCGTAGTCGCGCAGCGCCTCGATCCGCCAGCCGACGGCGAACTGGTCGCCGATCAGGCCGCGTTCGGCCAGCGAGAAGATGGCCTCGACCCCCACGATGGCGAGGCAGAGGATGACCACGCTGGGCGGCAGGGGGTTGACGGGGCTGGCATCGGGATCGTGGCTGCTCATGGTCCTTGGGGTCCTTCTCGGTTGGCCTTCTTGACTGGGCCTGACCCCATCGGTAAGCGAGCGGGACGCGAAATTCCAGACGAGAGTGCGCCCCAGATGACCCAGGACAAGTTCACGCCGCGTGTGTTTTCGGGCATCCAGCCCTCGGGCGGGCTGACGCTGGGCAATTACCTGGGCGCGATCAAGCGGTTCGTCGACATGCAGGACCAGGGCGGGTTCGAGACCGTCTACTGCATGGTCGACCTGCACGCGATCACCGTCTGGCAGGACCCGGCGGACCTGACGCGGAACACGCGCGAGCTGTGCGCGGGCTTCATCGCCAGCGGCATCGACCCCGAGAAGTCGATCCTGATCAACCAGTCCCAGGTGCCCGAACACGCGCAGCTGGGCTGGGTCTTCAACTGCGTCGCGCGCATGGGCTGGATGGGCCGCATGACCCAGTGGAAGGACAAGGCGGGCAAGAATTCGGAAAACGCCTCGCTCGGCCTCTTCGGCTATCCGGCACTGATGGCGGCGGACATCCTGATCTATCACGCCACCCATGTGCCGGTGGGCGAGGACCAGAAACAGCACCTCGAGCTGACCCGCGACATTGCGGCCAAGTTCAACCACGATTACAAGGTGGATTTCTTCCCGCTGACCGAACCCGTGATCGAAGGCGCCGCGACGCGCGTGATGAGCTTGCGCGACGGGTCGAAGAAGATGTCCAAGTCCGATCCGTCCGACATGGCGCGCATCAACATGACCGACGACGCCGACGCCATCGCGAAGAAGATCCGCAAGGCCAAGACCGACCCGGATGCGCTGCCCTCCGAGGTCAAGGGCCTCGAGAACCGGCCCGAGGCGCGCAACCTGGTCAACATCTATGCCGCGCTGAACGACCAGAGTGTCGACGCGGTGCTGCGCGACGTGGGCGGGCGGCAGTTCGGCGAGTTCAAGCCGATGCTGGCCGACCTGGCGGTCGCCAAGCTGGCCCCGATCTCGTCCGAGATGGCACGCCTGATGGGGCACCCGGACGAGATCGACCGCATCCTGACGCGCGGCGCGGAACGCGCCCGCGCGATCACCGCGCCGATCCTGCGCAAGACCTACGACATCGTGGGCATGGTGCCGCCGGTCTCGGGCTGAGAGCTTCTGTGCGGCGGCGCACCCCGGCTGTTCCCTGACGGGGCTTTGCGCGCAGGCGCGAAGATGGCACTCTGTGGGCGTCAACCGGAGACCATCGACATGCCCGCAGCCACCGCCCTTCCGCCCCAGACCTGTGTGGGTCACGTTCACCTCAAGGTCTCAGACCTCGACCGCGCCATCGCCTTCTATTCGGGCGTGCTGGGCTTCGAGGTCACGCAACGCTATGGCCCGCAGGCGGCGTTCCTGTCGGCGGGCGGCTATCACCACCATATCGGGCTGAACACCTGGGAGAGCGCGGGCGGCCATGCGCCGAAGCCGGGGACGACGGGGCTCTACCATGTCGCGTTCCTGTTTCCCGACCGCGCCTCGCTGGGCCAGGCGATCGACCGGGTGCTGGCGGCGGGAATCGCGCTGGATGGGGCCGCCGATCACGGCGTGTCCGAAGCGGTCTACCTGCGCGATCCCGACGGCAACGGGGTGGAACTCTACCGCGACCGTCCGGAAGCCGACTGGCCGCGCGCCCCCGACGGCACGCTGGCCATGATGAACGCGCGGCTGGACGTCGGCGCGCTGATCGCGGAAGGCCGGGCCGCGGCCTGAAGTGCGCGTCCTGACCGCGCGCGGCCCTCTGGACCTTGCGCGTGCCCGGGCCTAGGCTTGCCCCGCAAGAGGGAGGTGCGCCGATGGCCACGGGCAAGAACATCAAGACCTATTTCGACGGTGCCTGGCATGACGACGACGCGCCCATCATGCGTGCGGCCGATCACGGCGCCTGGCTGGGCAGCGGCGTCTTCGACGGGGCACGCTACTTCGATGGCCTTGCCCCCGACCTCGAGG
>SBFT01000187.1 GCA_006227805.1 Paracoccaceae bacterium | reverse complement strand
GGCCAGGCCGAGGCGCGCGCCAACCTGCGCGTCTTCATCCAGTCCGCGCGCCAGCGCGGCGAGGCGATGGACCACACGCTGTTTCACGGCCCCCCGGGCCTCGGCAAGACGACGCTGGCGCAGATCATGGCGCGCGAACTGGGCGTGAACTTCCGCATGACCAGCGGCCCCGTGCTGGCCAAGGCGGGCGACCTGGCGGCGATCCTGACGAACCTCGAGGCGCGCGACGTCCTCTTCATCGACGAGATCCATCGCCTGAACCCGGCGGTCGAGGAAGTGCTCTATCCCGCGCTGGAAGATTTCGAACTGGACCTCGTGATCGGCGAAGGCCCCGCCGCGCGGACCGTGCGGATCGAATTGCAGCCCTTCACGCTGGTGGGGGCGACCACGCGGATGGGCCTGTTGACGACGCCGCTGCGCGATCGCTTCGGCATTCCCGTCCGGCTGCAATTCTACGGGGTGGACGAGCTGCATCAGATCGTGACCCGCAACGCGGTCAGGCTGGGCGCGCCTGCGGACGAGGATGGCGCGCGCGAGATCGCGCGGCGCGCGCGCGGCACGCCGCGCATCGCGGGCCGCCTCTTGCGCCGGGTCGTCGATTTCGCGGTGGTCGAGGGCGATGGGCGGATCACGCGCGCGCTGGCCGACAACGCGCTGACGCGGCTGGGGGTGGATCACCTGGGCCTCGACGCGGCGGACCGCCGGTATCTGCGCCTGATCGCCGAGAACTACCAGGGCGGTCCCGTGGGGGTCGAGACCCTCTCGGCGGCGCTGAGCGAAGCGCGCGACGCGATCGAGGAAGTGATCGAGCCCTTCCTGCTGCAACAGGGCCTGATCCAGCGCACGCCGCGGGGCCGGATGCTGGCGCGCAAGGCGTGGGAGCATCTGGGGCTGCCGGTGCCGGGGGCCGTGCCGGGTGGCGTGCCGGGGGCCTCGGCGCCCGACCAGGCCGATCTGTTCTGAGCGGGGACACGATGGCGCAGGCGGACTTCATGGCGCTCTGGCCCACCCACCTGATGCGGGTGGCCCTGCCCGGGGCGGATCAGGCGAACCCGATCCTGGCGCAGCTGATCGAGAAGATGGATGCCGAGCGCGCGCAGATGACCACGGATTACCTCACGGGCGATCTGTTCGCGCATCCCCATCCGGCGCTGGGCTGGCTGAAATCCTGCATCCACCGCGCCGTGTTGGATTACGCGAAGGGCACGGGCGTCAGCTATCCGATCGAGTTCTCGGTTCAGGCCTGGCCCAACGTCAACCGCTTCGGCGATTACCACGATCTGCACAACCACCCGCATTCCTGGTTGTCGGGCACCTACTACGTGCGCGTGCCCCAGGGCGAGGACGCGCCTCCGGGGCGCTCCGACCGGACGCCCAACGCGATCAGTTTCTTCGATCCGCGCCCTCAGGCGAACATGCTGGCGATCCGGGGCGATCCGCAGGTCGACCCCGAGCACCGCATCCTGCCGCGTGCGGGCGAGATGCTGGTCTGGCCCGCCTTCCTGCATCACATGGTGCATGTGAACCTGAGCCATCAGGCGCGGATATCGGTGTCGTTCAACGTGGTCCTGCGCTGGCGCGACGATTACCTGCCCTGATCTTCGGGCGCACGCGCGGCGACGGTCGCATGGATATCCGGCTAGCCCAGACGAGACGAAGATGGACGCAAGAGAGATCGAGACCCTGTTCACCCGGACCGACGGCACGTTCCTCTTCGCGCGCTGGGGACGGCCCATCGCCCCCGTCGTCTTCGGGGTCGAGGACGCCACGCTGTCCGTCGTGAAAGGCGCGCTCGAGGCCGTCTGCGCGCTGGCAGGGCACCCGATGGCGCAGACCGATCCCGAACTGGGCGCGAACCTGATGGTGTTCTTCTTCCGCGACTGGGCCGAGTTACCGGACGTGCCGGGGATGGAGCGGCTGGTGCCGGACCTGGGCCCTCTGGTCGCGCGGCTGGAAGAGGCCGGGGCGAACCAGTACCGCGTCTTCCGCTTCGACGAGGCGGGCGCGATCAAGGCGGCCTTCGTCTTCCTGCGGATGGACGCGCATCTGTCGGCGGTGCCGGCCGAGACGCTGGCGCTGAGCCAGGTGGTGCAGACGATCCTTCTGTGGTCGGACGGGGCGTTCGGCCGGACGTCTCCGCTTGCGGTGGCGGGCGCGCGCACGATCCTGCGGCCCGAGATCGCCGGTCTGATCCGCGCGGCCTATGATCCCGTGTTGCCCGCAAGCGCGCGCGATCCCTCGCACGCGTTGCGGCTGGCCGCACGGATCGGGCGGGCGCACTGACCGGCCCGGCTTGATCGGGCCTGTCCCTCCGCCTATCGTCCCGTGACCGCGAAGGACCCGCACATGACCCAGCCGCACCGCTTTCCCGTCACCGTCTATTACGAGGACACCGACATGGCGGGGATCGTCTATTACGCCAATTACCTGCGCTACATCGAGCGCGCGCGCTCGGAAATCGCCGAGGAGATGGGGCTGGACCAGAACGCCATGCGCGCCGAGGGCATCGTTTTCGCCGTCGCGCGGGTCGAGGCGGATTACCTCAGTTCGGCCCGGCTGGGCGACCGGCTGGAAGTCGTCACCACGCACGGCGCCGAAGGACCGGTGCGCTGGGTCTTCGATCAGGCGGTGATGCGGGGCGATCAGACCATCTTCCGCGCCCGCGTCGTGGCGGTCACGATGAGCACCGAAGGCAAGCCGCGGCGGCTGCCGGCAGAAGTCCGCGCATTGGCGTCGTGATCGGCCGAAATTGCGCCGAAACGGGCGGAATTGACGCGGAATTGACCCGAGTTCCTGTGGCGTCGGCCTTGGAATTCGGATAGTCTGCACTCAAATCCGGCCCAACGCATGGCCGCATAAAAAGAGCAGGCAAATGGAAACAGAAATTCTGGCGCAAGCCCAGGAGATTGATTTCTCCATGTGGGGACTTTATGCGCGCGCCACGCTGACGGTGAAGCTGGTCATGATCTCGCTGGTCGTGGCGTCGGTCTGGGCCTGGGCGATCATCATCCAGAAGACGATCGTCTACCGCGCCGCGCGCGCCGAGGCCGACCGTTTCGATCGCCGGTTCTGGTCGGGCGAGCCTCTGGACGGGCTTTTCGACGAGATCGGCGCCACGCCCGAGGGCCGGTCCGAGCGCGTCTTCGCGGCCGGCATGACGGAATGGCGGCGCTCGCACCGCGATGACGGGGGCCTGATCGCGGGCGCCCAGGCGCGGATCGACCGCAGCATGGACGTGGCCATCGCGAAGGAGGCCGAGGACCTGCAGAAGGGCCTTCCGGTCCTGGCGACCGTGGGCTCGACCGCGCCCTTCGTGGGGCTGTTCGGAACCGTCTGGGGGATCATGCATTCCTTCATCGAGATCGCCGAGCAGCAGAACACCAGCCTGGTCGTCGTGGCCCCCGGCATCGCCGAGGCGCTTCTGGCCACGGGCATCGGTCTTGCCGCCGCGATCCCGGCCGTCGTCTTCTACAACAAGCTCATGGCCGACAGCGACCGGCTGATTGGCGGCTACGAGGCCTTCGCCGACGAATTCGCGACCATCCTGTCGCGGCAGCTGGACAGCTGACATGGTCGCGGGCGTCATCAAGTCGCAAGGCAGCGGCGGCAGCCGCAGGCGGCGTCACCGCAAGGCGGCGCCGATGTCCGAGATCAACGTCACGCCCTTCGTGGACGTGATGCTGGTGCTGCTGATCATCTTCATGGTGGCCGCACCGCTGCTGACGGTGGGCGTTCCCGTGGAATTGCCCAAGACGGCGGCCAGCGCGCTGCCGTCCGAGACGGAAGAGCCCCTGACCGTGACCATCACCGCCGAGGGCGGCATCCAGATCCAGACCACCGAGATCGCGCCGGGCGAGCTGGTCGCCAGGCTGCGCGCCATCGCGGCCGAACGCGACAGCGACCGTGTCTTCCTGCGCGCCGACGGGGCGGTTCCTTACGAACTGGTGATGCAGGTCATGGGCGCGCTGAACGCGGGCGGCTTCTCCAATATCGGGCTGGTGACCGATACCGGCGGGCCCAGGCTCGACGGTTCGGACGGGTGAGGGGCGGTGGAGACCGGCACCTATATCTCGATTGCCGGACATGCTCTGCTGATCGGCTGGGCCTTCTTCGGGATTCACCGCAATCCCGACCCCCTGCCGTTCGAGGTGCAGTCGGTGTCGGTGGTGACGGGCGCCGAGTTCGAAACCATACTTGCCGCGCAGCGTCCGCCCGAGGTCGCGGCGCAACCCGCCGCGCTGACGCCGCCGCCCGAGACGACCGCGACGCCCGATCCCGCGCCGCAGCTGGAAACGACGCCGCAGGCGACGCCCGTGACGCC